>NZ_JALXVO010000027.1:0-53624 GCF_025151705.1 Paenibacillus sp. p3-SID1389
TTGACTTTACTGAGGATCTGTTGTCTGCCGAATCCATTCAGAAGCGAAACGAAGCGATCAAACCTTTTTTAACGGAATCGTTTTACGAAAAACAGGTTAACAATCGAATCACCATTTTACCTTTAAGAGTTGCTGCGGATACGCAGCTGTCCATCAAACCTGATGATTTGCAAACCCGCATTAAAGCGCAAGACGAGAACAATGTCACCATCGAATACACTGTAAATCTACTACTGACAAACTCGGAAGGCCGCGAAAGCAACCGAGTTCCGTTAGAAGGCGAGTTGATGATGACTTTCGTAAACGAGCGATGGCTGGTGCAATATGACGACTTTAATGTCCAAGTCTTCATGAAATTGATTTCCGAAAAATAGGCTCCAGCTGTCCTAGTGCATAAGCCATAAATAAAACCCTACTTTCCGCGTATATGGAAAATAGGGTTTTATTATTATAACGATGATTGAAGAACAGCCTCCCGCTTCAATATCGCGATTCCGTTGACCGGCAGCTCGATTGTGCCGCTTACGGTCAAGCCGGTTTCGGCGTCTGTATAGCTCCTGCGGTCGAGCTCGACGCGAACGGCGCGGCCGGAGAAATTTTGCACGAAGACGTAATCGTGCTGACCGTCCGTGCGCAGCTGGGCAGTCACTCCCGCCGGCAGGTCGGTATCCAGCGCCCGGCGCACGCCGGCATCTTGAACGAGCTTGCCGTAAAACGCCTCGTAGAAGGCGGGATCGCTGACGCGGGCGGCCAAATAGTAAGCTTTGCCTTGGCCCAGCTCGTTTAGCGTTAAGGCCGGCTTCCCTGCGTAAAAATCGTCGCGGTAGACGCCAAGGACCTTGGAGCCTTCCGCATGGATATGCTCGCACAGCTCATGAATCTCATAGGTCCCGCTGAAGCCTAGCGGATTCCCGTCTTCCAGAATCAACGCGTTACGGTCATGGTCATGCAGGCCGTCGATTTCCTCTGCCCATACTCCAACCGCCTTGCGCAGCGGTCCCGGGAAGCCGGTCAGATGGCACAGGTCGTTCTCGTCGACGATGCCTGACCAATATGTGACGAACAAGGTACCGCCGTCCTTGACGAACTGCTCCAGCTTGGCTCCGGTTTCTTCCCGGATTAAGTATGCCATCGGTACGACCAGCAGTTTGTAACCGCTGAAGTCGTCAAATGAGCCGATGATGTCCGTTGGCACGCCCAGCTCCCACAAGGCGCGATACTGCTGCATGACGGTCTCTTCATAATGGATGCCTTTATTGCGTGGCCCTTGGGCGTCGTTGATCGCCCAGCGGTTATCCCAATCAAACAGGATGGCTGCTTCCGCTGGAACGGTGGTACCGAGGATCTCCGTTAACTCGGACAGTGTTTTACCAAGCGCAGCAACATCGGCGAACACGCGCGTGTGCTCATGGCCGACGTGGTCGATGACCGCGCCGTGGAATTTCTCACTGGAGCCGCGGCTTTTTCGCCACTGGAAATATTGGACTGTGTCGGACCCGTGGGCCACTGCTTGCAGCGAGGACAGCTTGTGCATACCCGGCCGCTTCAGCTTGCTGACCGGCTGCCAGTTCGTCAGTGACGGCGTGCTCTCCATCAGCATAAACGGCTTCTGCTTCAAGGAGCGGAACAAGTCGTGGTTAAATGCAAACCAGGAAGCAACCCCCGCATCGGATTCGGCCTCATGCCACATCGGATAAGCGTCCCAGGAAATGACGTCCACAGCTTTCGCAAACTCGCGATAATCCAACCCGTAGAACAGGTCCATCATATTTACTGTGCAGGGCAAATCCGGATTGATTTGTTTGAGCGGCTTGATCTCATGTTTGTAGAAGTCGATCGTCTGGTCGGATACGAACCGGCGCCAGTCAAGGTTCTGTCCATGCACCATCATTTCGCCGTGAGGTGCCGGGGATTCCACCTGCGACCAGGAGGTGTACGTATGGCTCCAGAAGTTCGTCCACCAAGCGTGGTTGAGCGCTTCGAGCGTGCCATACTTCCGTTTCAACCAGTCGCGGAAAGCGTCTTGGCAGTAGTCGCAGTGGCATTCCCCGCCGTATTCGTTGGATACGTGCCACCCCACCACGGCCGGATGACTGGAATAGCGCTCCGCCAGCCGGGTGTTCATCTGCGTCACTTTTTCCCGATAGACTGGGGACGTAAAACAGTGGTTATGACGCATGCCGTGGAGGTTGCGCACCCGGTTCTTCTCAACGCGCAGCACTTCCGGGTACTTCTCTGACATCCAGGCCGGCCGAGCGCCGCTTGGCGTCGCCAACCAGGCGTAGATACCGTTCTCAGCAAACGTGTCCAGCACGCGGTCCAGCCATTCAAACCGGTAGACGCCTTCCTCCGGCTCTAGCGAAGCCCAGGAAAAGATCCCCACCGACATCACATTGCAATGGGCCAGCTTCATCAGCCGGATATCCTCCGCCAGCACCTGCGGATCATGGAGCCATTGGTCAGGGTTATAGTCGGCACCGTGCATAAAGACCGGCAGTTTGTCGCTGATTGGCGGAAACTTCATCGGTTTTGAGCTTCTACTCATAGGAATAACTCCTCTCCGTTTCTGATCTGTAATGAAGTAGATTGGTTTCTCACGTGCTACGAAATGTAAAAGTGCAGTCCATTTTCGCCAAATCGCCCTTTTCGAAGCCTTTCAACTGCAAAAGTGCAGTTGATTTCAGGGCAAACCGCCCATTTTAGCCTCCATCGTCTCCAATCAAATGTACTTTTGCATTTCACACGCCGAATGAAGAGGGTTTTTCGCAAAATCAAATGTACTTTTACAGTTCGACACACTCTCAAACGCTCTCCTGCCCCTTCAAACGTCACGATGAATGAAAAAGAGGGGACGGGCGTCCCCTCCTTTCACCCCCGCCTGCTTATTGGCCTTGGGCGGCAAGGAATGCGTCGATTTGGCTCTGCAGCTCTTGTTGAATCTTATCCAGACCGGCCGCCTTCAACTGTTTGTTCAGGTCGGCTTGGCCTTTCTCCAAGTCCTTGATCAGGCCGTATTCCAGCGGGATTGCATAACGCAGCATGACGTTACCTACGTTCGCTACTTCGTTCTTCACCTTGGTGTCGTCAAAGACGAAGGTTTCCAGCGGGAAGTGATAAACTTTAGACTGCCAATCCGCCAACATTTGATTGCCTTCTTCCGGATAGGAAGCGTCGGTGCGGTTCAGCAGTGAGTTCCAGCCCCATACGGAGTAGCCCGACAGGTTATAGTTGTTGAAGCTTGGTCCCGGATTGTATTTGTCATCGCCAACCGGCTCGTAGTGCTTGCCGGCGATGCCGTACATCGTCAGATCATGGATTTCCTTATCGTTCTGCAGCAGGTCAATCAGCATCAGCGAACGTTCGACGTTTTTAGACGTGGCATGAATCGCCAATCCGTTTTGCGTGGAAATCGCGCCGATTTTTTTCTTATCCGGCGTCAAATCGGCAACGGTGACTTCCATCTCCGGCTTGTCGCGGCGGATTTCGCCAACGTTGCTGGAGATCGTCCCCAGGTTTTGTGCATAGGAGGACGTTTTGCCTGCTTTGATGTCCTGGAACACGTCGTTTTTGTTGCTCACGATGTTCTTCGACCAGCCGTTGTTATCTGCCAAATCTTTATAGTATTTGATCAGTTCGGTAAATTCCGGCGTATCGTACACGTTGAACACTTTCCCGGTTGGATCGTCCAATTTGTAAGCCAGCGGGAAGTTGTAATCCACCAGGTTCCATTCATTTTGTTGTTCCAGCAAAATTTGATCCAGCTCATGCCATTTCCAGCCGTCGGCCGGTTTCGCACCAAACGGGCTGATGCCTTTCTCGCCCGCCCCAATCGTTTTCAAATAAGCGGCATAGGTTTCCGGGCTGTTCACCGGTTCGAGATTGTACTTCTTGCGCAGGTCTTCGCGAATCAGGACAACCTTGTCGGTCACTTCCTGGTTGTTGTTTGGCACCATGTACAGCTTGCCGTTCACTTTTGCTTGATCCCAGGAGGCTTGCGGCATCGCTTCCCAGGTCTTCGGTGCGTAAGTCCGGAGCATTTCCTCGGTCAGCTCAAGGAATCCACCCTTTAACACCTGGTCATTGTAGAAAGCCCAGTTCGCGGTGTAAGCGATGTCAAAATCCTCGTTAGCTGCAAATTTCAATGGGTATTTCTGGGTCCAGTCGGCCCAATCCAAAAATTCGGTCTCAACGGTTGCGTTAATTTTCTCTTTCAGCAGCTTGTTCAGCTCGCCGTATACCTCGTCATAATCCGCCGGTTTGCTGCCGATCATCAACAGCTTCAGCGTAACTTCTTGAGACGTATCCACTGCCCCAGGGGTTGCCGTATTGGCCGACGCATTGTTCGAAGCTGCTGCGTTATTTGAAGCTGCGTCGTCCGGGGTGTTGGCGCTGCCTGCGTTATTGTTCCCGCCGCCGCAAGCGGATAGCAAAGTCATTAACGCCAGCACCATAGCCACAAGAAACGTTGTTTTCTTCTTCAGTTTCATGACGATTATTCCCCCTACAATTTTGATAGAAATAGTGAAATGAAAGGTCAAAAGGATCAGGTTTTTAGCACCGAGAAGGTTGGATGAAGCTAGGGACTGAGCAGCGCAGCGTAGCTGGAGGCTACGTGAGCAGCTAAAATCTTTCCGCAGGAAACATGCTTCGGAAGCATCTGCTTAGGCCCGGCTGAATTCAAGATTCGATGCCGATTCCTCTTCACGACCTACTTCGTGATAAAAAGATGATACTTTTGAGCCTCCTATATGTGATAACCGGGTTGCCCCGAGGTCACCCTTTGACAGCGCCAATCGTTAAGCCTTGCACGAAGTAACGTTGGATGAACGGATAGGCGATCATAATCGGTCCGGTGGCTACGATGGTCATCGCCATCTTTAAGCTCTCCGTCGGGATGTCCGAGGAGACGACGGCTCCTGCCGCCATCATCGCCTTGCGCATGCCGTCCATGTTGCCGAGCAAGCGGTACAAGTAATACTGCAGCGGCATCAGGTCGGAATTGGAGATAAACAAGAGCGCGTTATACCAGTCATTCCAGTAACCCAAGGCGATAAACAGCCCGATGGTGGCCAGCGCCGGCTTCGACAGCGGGATCACGAATTGCAAATAAATTTGGAAATCGCCCGCCCCGTCGATTTTTGCCGATTCGATAATCGCCTCCGGGATGCTGCTCATAAACGATTTCATCACAATGATGTAGAAGACGTTCATCAGCATCGGCAGAATCAGCACAAGCAGCGTATCCTTCAGATCCAGGTAGTTCACGATCAGCAAGTACCACGGGACAAGCCCGCCGCTGAACAGCGTCGTAAAGAAGAAGAAGAAAGAGAAGTGGCTGCGCCATTTAAAATCTTTGCGTGCCAACACATAGGCCGTCATCGAGGTCAAAAACAATCCAAACAGTGTGCCCAGCAAAGTGACGGAAATCGTCACGCCGTACGCCTTCAGCATTTCCTGCGGATACTTGAACAGAATACCGTAGGCTTCCAGCGAAAAGGACGCCGGGATCAGCTGGAACCCGTCCTCGATGATCTTACTCTCGTCCGTCAGCGAAGAAGATAGGACCAAAATGAAAGGAAAAAGACAAAACACCGCCAGCAAAGTCAAAGCAACATATCCGATCATCTGCAGCAGCAGACGGTCGATCGGTTTGCGTTTGGGAGCTGCCGGCTTCATGGCCGGCTGCAGATTGGGTGCCATCGTACTCATCAGCGTTAACCTCCACTCGTTTCATTCGTGTTGCCCCATCGCGGTTGTTTTTTACGCACCGTTTAGAACAAAGCACGGTCCTTATCGTATTTCCGCACGGCATAGTTCGCCAGCATAATCGTCGCGAAGCCCAAAATCGATTGATAGAATCCCGCCGCGGCGGACATCCCAATCTCGTTCGAGGTCGTGAGCATCCGGAACACGAAGGTGTCGATGACATCCGTTGAAGAGAACAGTAAGCCGTTGTTGCCAACCATGTTATAGAACATGCCGAAGTCCCCGCGGAAAATATTCCCGATCGCCAGCAGCACCAAAATGATGAGCGTCGGATAGAGGTTTGGAATCGTGATTTTGCGTATCCGTTGAAAGACGTTCGCCCCATCGATCTCGGCGGCTTCATACATCTCCGTATCAATGCTCGTGATCGCAGCCAGGTACATGATCGTTCCGTAACCAAGCGTCTTCCACGCCGATACGACGACGAGAATCACCGGCCAATAGGCGGCCGTGTTGTAAATATCAATCGGTTCGAGCCCGATCGCATTCAGAAGCACGTTGATCGTACCATAATCGTAATTGAACAGGTTATATGCAATTGCACCAACGACGACCCAGGAGATAAAATACGGCAGGAACATCACCGTTTGCGTGATTTTGCGGAACCATTTCCCGGCCACCTCAAACAGCAGGATCGCGGCAAAAATTTGGATCGCGTTGTTCACCACAATAAATGCGATGTTATACAAAGCCGTATTGCGGGTAACCCGCCAGGCGTCCCCGGAGTCGAAGAAAAACCGGAAGTTGTCCAGCCCGTTCCAGGGGCTTCCGAACACCCCGCCTGTGTAGTTGTATTGTTTGAAAGCCAGGACGATCCCCGCCATCGGCACGTAGGCGAACAGCAGGAAGAACAGGACGGCCGGCGTCAGCATGAGCAGCAGAACCTTATACTTCTTCACGTCGTTCCAGAATCCGCTTCGCTTCATGTCTCGAACTCCCCTCTTGGTTGTCTCTATATCTCTCAGTATAGGGATGAGCGCCTGCTTGCGGGATTCAGTGAAACAACAAAAACTAATACAAATTCCACGATGACCCAAAAATTCAGAAAAAAAGAACCCCGCCTTCCGTAAATACGGAGTGACGAGGTCGGGCACAAGGGAGAAGGCTCACCGGTATTACCCAAACTGTAACGGACCGTAATGACCTTATTTGCTCATTTCCCGTCGATTTCCCATTCTAACGGACCCCAGCGCCTCTATGCGGCCTCTAAGGCATCAATTTAATCAAAAAAGTCCGAAATAAGGTCTCCTCTGTCCGTTAAAAAGGAAGTACGACCAAACTCAGGTCCATAACGCCCCTCCTGTCCGTTAGCCGCCGAGAATGTAATAGCATCAACGCTCAGATCTTATGAGTTTTGCGATATTCCCCGGGCGTCATCCCGGTGGCCTGTTTGAATTGCCGGTTGAAATAAATGATATTTTTATAGCCCATCCGCTCGGCGATTTCATAAATCTTCAATGTGGGATCGGTCAGCAGCTCGCAGATACGCTTCGTCCTAAGCTCGTTCAAGTAGTCGCTGAAATGCCGGCCCGTTTCTTCCTTAAACAAAAAGCCGAGGTAGTTTGGCGTAAAATCGAAGCGGGCGGCGACGTCTTTCAGCGTCATTTTTTGCTCAAGATTGCTCTCGACATATGCCATAATATCTTGAATCAGCTTGCGTTTCTGCTTCTGCTTCTTGACGTACAACAGCTCGGACAACTCAAAGAACCGTTTTCGCAGCCAAGACGTGATATCGTGGATCGTTTCGAACTGGAACAGCAGCACCGGCTGGTGCGTATCCCACTTCAACAGCTCATACAGATTTTCGTTAATTTCGCGCAGATCGGCATGCAGCTGGGTGGTGATGCGGATGATGAGATCGTACACATCGTTTTTCTGAGCCAGCGGGGAACCTTGATAAAACAGCTCCAGCAAGCAGTCGTCAATCGTTACGAGATCATAGTTGAGAATAGCCTTCAACATCCGCTGGAGGATCTCGTCCGTCCGAGCGCCGGCAAACCGGCTTTCACCTGGATACACCCGGCTTTCATGGATCAGCCGGTCCTTGCCGACCAGCCACTTGGCGCTAAGCGCCGCCTGAGCTTGGCGATAGGACGACCGCAGCGCCTCTTCATCCCGCGCGAAGCTGCCAACCCCAACCGTCACGGAGAACGGGGAAATCCCCCGGACCGCCCGGATCAGCTCCTCCAGCAGCTCGAGGAACGTCGTTTCAGGTACGGACGCCAGCAATAGAAACCGTGTCGGTTGGCTGACGATAAACGTTCCCAGCTTCATCTCCGTGGTAAAATGCCGGATAAACGCCATCACCTTCTGAATTTGCTTGCGTCGCTCCTCCTCCGGCATATCGCCGGTCTTCCATTCCAGGTCGTCGATTTCGACGAGGGCTGCCGCCGTTCCCGTTTTAAACAGGGTGTGCAAATATCCGCGAATATGCCCCTCCACCTGCTCCGGGGAGATCTCGTTCAGCCAACGCAGCAGCAACTCCTCGTTGACAAGCGTCAGCGCCTCCGTAAACGTGCGGTCCTGATCCCGTTCTCGCTCGATCGCCGCGCACAGCTCACCCAGCATTTTATAAAGCTCCTGATCTTCTACGGGCTTCAGCAAATAAGCCGACGCGCTGATCTTGATCGCTTCCTTGGCGTACTCAAAGTCCTCGTGCCCGCTGATAAATACGATTTTGACACTTGGCTGGATCGCCTTGGCCTTACGGGCGAATTCAATGCCCGACATGATGGGCATGCGGATATCGGACAGAATCAGATCGATTCGCACCTGCTCCATCGCCTTAAGCGCATTAAAGCCGTTATTGGCTGTTGCCGCCACCTGCAGGTTCAGTCCGCTGCCCTGCACTCTGCGGCGCAGCCACTCGAGGTCTACCGCCTCGTCGTCGACAAGTAATACGTTAATCTCCATGGCCGTCATTCCTTCTCGTAGTTTTGCTTCTTATTTCGAGCATACTTACCGCTCGTTCCACTGAACATATCGGTTTACAATGAAAACCTATACAAATTCACCGATTTTGCAGACTTTCCTCTGATAAATCATCAAAAATTATTCCATAGCCGGAAGCTCCCCAGGGCTCACCGGAAGCACGATTTGAACCGTCGTTCCGCCGCCGTAGATGCTGGCGATACGAATACCGTATTTGTCTCCGTAGCGGAGCTTGATCCGCTCGTCGACGTTCTTCACCCCGTAACCGCCGGATTGGCTTGGACCGATCAGCAAGCGCTGCACCGTCTCCGGCCTCATCCCAATGCCGTTATCGATCACTTTCAGCTCCAAGTTATCGCCCTGCCGCTTCCCTTTAATGACGATCGCAATCGATTCGCCAAACCAGGCATGCTTAAACGTATTCTCCACAAACGGCTGCAGGATCAGCTTCATCACCTGTACCTGCAGCAGTTCGGGATCCACGTCGAAGTGGACAGAGAAAGCCCCGGCGTATTTAACCCGTTGAATATCCAGATACGTCTCCACCTGCATCAATTCATTTTCCAGCGGCGTAAATACGTTCCCTTGATTCAGCGTCAACCGGTAAAACCGCGACAAGCCCTGAACCATTTCGGTGACCTTGGCTGTCTCGCCGAGATTGGCTAAACTGCTGATCGTCGACAGGGTATTGTACAGAAAATGCGGGTTAATCTGCGCCTGCAGCGCCTCCAGCTCCGCTTGCTTCTTCTGGATACCTTGCACATACACGCTGTTGATCAGCCCCTGAATATTGGCAGCCATAACGTTAAACGCATCGGCGATATGTACAAACTCATCGTTGCCCGAGAAGCGAATCCGCTTCTGAAAGTTCCCTTCCTGAAAGGAACGGACGAGCCACACGATTCGTTTCATTTTCCGTCCGGACAGCCGGGCCACGATATACCCAATGAAGGCCATACCGATAAAGCTGATGCCGCACACCGTAAAAATCACGCGCTGCAGCCTGCCCGCATCCTTGGTTAAGTAATCTTTCGGAACCAGCGCCTCAATTACAAAATCGGAGCCCGGGATCGATTCATGCAGGCTCAGATATTTACTCGGCTGAGCCCCCATTTCCGCGTTGCCCCGCTGGTAGAGCAAGGCACCATCCGACGCTGCGTCAATCAGGCGTACCGTAATCCCCTGCTCGACAGGGAATGTGGAGAAGTCGCCAAACAAATCGTCTAAGGAAGCGGTGATGCGGACGTATCCGATCACGGTCATGTTCCCGCTATAGGACACCAGGCGGCGGATATGGGAGATGTTCCCCAACCGCTGATCGGTGTCAATCTGCAGCCAGATATTGTCCCGTTCGGAATCTTTAAACTCTTGATACCAGGCACTGTCCTGAATGTCCTCAAACGGCAGGATGTAATAGTCACTGCGGTGAATCGGCTCCTCCAAGTTATCGCCCGAGACGATATACAGATCGCTGTTCAGCGTATACAGCATCAGCCGAATATGGTTGCCAAACAGCTTGAGCGGCGCCGTAATTTGCGGAACGATCTCATCCAGCATGACCAGATAAATGTCGTACGGCTCCCCTTTGGTCTGCAGCGCCCGTTGAAAGGCGAGATTGCCAAACAAGGTATCCGACATCCGCTGGATCTCGTCCATCTGATAGCGAATGTTGTTCCGGGCCTGCTCCATTCCGGTGCGGATGTTCGTCTCGGCCATCTCCGTCCGGGATTCGGTCAGCATCGCGTACGACACGTAGCCGATGATCACGTCCGTTAACAGCACGAGCAGCAGGTAGGGAATCAGCATTTTGTAGGTGAAGGGAATATATTTTTTCATGGGATCGCCAAGCTTTCTCATCGATTTAATCGCTTACATTCAGCCTCATATTCATCATATCGGCCCTTGTCCAGAAAATAAATAACAAAAAAAACGACCCGGGTCGATGGCTTCACTTCGCCAACCCGAATCGGTTTGATAGGGTGTTTATTATAAGTTTTCTGCGTTCTTTACCGCATGCTCCCAGCTAGGAAAATAAAACAAAGCGTTGCGCATCAACTCTGGATCGTTCTGCTTCACTTGCTTCTTGCTCAGCGAAACGCCTTCACTCTGCAATCGTTTGATTCGGCGGACAACTTCATCCGCTTCAAGAGTGGCATCCATACAGCTTTGCTCCTTCCATCTCAGGTTGCTTATAGCATTTCTATTTCACATGCAAAATATACCTTGGCTGCTAGATTTAAGCAACACGCTGGCCCGATGCAGCTACAGTGTGACACCATCCCCGGAACGAGGCAGCTTGCCGCCCTTTCCGGTCAGAAAGCTCCGAATCGCCTGCCGATTGGCATACGTCAGCACGATCAGATTCACCAGCCAGACGCCCCAGAAAGGCAGTGAATAGCCGGAAACCAGCAGAAAAATGGACAGCATCGCCATGCCAACGACAACTTGGAAGCCGTCGGCTTCCCTAGACGCATATTTTCCCTTCTTATAGCAGGAAAATACCGCAAGCAGCACGGCGAGAATCACCGCATAGGCCAAAGCCGCCTCAAATCGGGTTAAGGCGCTCCACACGCCGAAGGTTACGGCAATCGCCTTGCCTCCCTTAAATTTAAGGAATGGCGAAAAGGCATGCCCAAGGATCGGGGCGATCGCGACCAGCGTCATCCCGAAATCGCGTCCCAGCATTCCCGATTCGACCAGAAAGACCAGTGGCATAAATCCCTTCAAAAAATCGAGCAGAATGCCCGCCAACCCCCAACGGTAACCGGCAGACTGCCACAGGTTAAACGCTCCGGGATTGCCGTCCCCGACCTGGAAATGACGCCGCCCGCCTCGGCCCGCGCCTGCAGCAGCGACTCCAGCGCCCGGGGGGCTAAGCGAATGTCCGCATCCAGGAAGACGATCACATCGCCGGTGGATTGCCGGTAGCCGTTCCAGACCGCCCAGGTCTTCCCCGTCCATCCGGGAGGCAGCGCCTCGTTCCGAATCACGTTCACTCCATATTTAGCAGCAACCTCATAGGTGCCATCCTCCGAAAAATCATCCACTACGATAATCTCATCGGGAGCATAGGTTTGCTTCTTAAGCGAACCCAGCAGATGCGGCAAATTCCCGGCTTCGTTCCGCGCCGGAATGATGACCGACACCTTCTCTCCCCCGCGATAAGATCCTTCCCGTTCAGGAACAACAACTGCCCGAAACAGGATCCATCCCGCAATCCATCCGATGGCTAATACGATCCAAATCCCCATCGCTGCCCCACCTCTTTCGCTTGCCGGAAATAAGTGAAATCACGTATATGAGTAGTCTATGTCCGTAGTAGCGTAGATGTACAAAAAAAGTAGAAGAGACTACCGCTAGTGTAGTTGACTATGACTAATTTTTCAATAAAAAACAAAGCCTCTCTCGGAAGCCGAGAGAGGTATAAATGAAAATCCTTATTGTTCCAATTTCACAAACGGATCATCGATGACCAAGCTCTGGGCTTCCGCATCGCTGATTCCCGCATACAGCGTGGCTTTGCCGCCGCCTTGACGGACGAGTCCGCCGCTGAATACGACGTCTGCCAGATCCGGCCGCTTCGACGGACCCGGCAGGAAATCGGAGCGCTCGGCGATGATCTCCATATCGGTATATTGGCCGGTCGCCGGGTCGAAACCGAAGGCCATCGGATAATAATGGCGGTCGCCTTGCTCATCAAAGCGCGCGATATGGCCCAGCACACCCAGCTTGCCGTTGGACAGCAGGTGGATTTCGTTGCAGCCGCCCCATTCCTCATCAAGGAATTGCTCCAGCAGCGGCGCATCCTGAACCACCTCAAGCGAAAGGTCCTCCAGCCGGTCGACTTGAGCGAAGCCGATCTTCCCTCTGCCGCCTTTCTCGCCCTGCGGACGGGTGAATACGCCAATGGCTCCGTCGGACAGCTGCACCAGACGCAAATCCTTCATTTGATCCGGGCCTTGGAAGAACAGCTCTAACCGATTGAGGCTAGGCCCTTTGTAAAATACCGTCCGCCAACTGAGGGCTCCTTCCAGCTCCGGATGCGGGAACGTCTGCACTCCGCCGAATACCAGCTCCCCGCCGATGCGGGTGAAGAACGGATCTTGAAGCGCAAACACCGGCATCCCTTCCCGGCGAACCCAATGCTCACCGCGGCGAACAAAGAACCAAATCTCTGACTCCTCGCTGTCCCGGCGTTCCACACGCCCGGCAATCACGCGCTCCCCTTCGTCTTCGAAGGGAGCTGAAATATTGTATACGTCCCGTTCGCCCACACCTTCAAACTTCAGTTTCACGGCTTCTCCGGGCTTAATCGTTTCTGCTTTACGACGATATGCCTCAACCAACTTCTCACACGACAATACGCCGCTGTTCTGAAAATGTGCCATCCTCTGATTCCTTTCCGTTAGCTTAATGGTTTCAAAGCTTCCAGCAGCTGCGGGAGGCAGAAGCTCGCGCAGGCCATCGTATCGTCCGATGCCCCATAATACATGATCACTTGTTCGCCCTTGACGATCGCGCCGCAAGCAAATATTACGCTATGAAAAAATCCGCTCGTCTCATATTCCGCTTCCGGCACCATCAGCGGCTCCTCCATGCGGGCGATCACCTTGCCCGGATCCTTGAGATCCAGCAGGGCTGCGCCCATGCAATAGCGATGCGACGGATCCGCGCCATGATACAGAATCAACCACCCTGCCTCGGTGTGGATCGGTACGCATCCCGCGCCAATGCGGGCTCCGTCCCATTTTCCTTCACGCAATCCCATCAGATAGCGATGATTCCCCCAGTGCAGCAAGTCCGGGGACTCGGCTACCCACATCTCCGGCAATCCGATGCCTTCCGGCGACGGGCGGTGAATCATATAATATTTCCCTTCGATCACTTTAGGGAACAAGATCACATCTTTGTTGGTGGGGGCCAGGATCACCCCTTCCCGGCGGAACGTCACGAAGTCGGCGGTCTTTAACAGCCCGACGGCTACGCCCCGTTCAGAAACAGCACTGTAGGTGATATAATACTGATCCTCTAATTGGGTAATCCGAGGATCCTCAATCCCCCAGCGCTCCAACGGGTCTTCCGGCCAGACGCTTGGCGCCTCATCGATGGTAAAGTTCAAGCCGTCCCGGCTGCGTGCCACGCGAAAATGAGAGATGGACGTTAAATACACCGTCGCCCCTTTCTTATCGCGAATCACCCGAGGATCGGAGAAGTCAAAATTCGGATCTTCCCGGTCAACCTTCACAATTTCCACCGCCGGCTCCGAGCCTGTCGTCTGGCGATTGACATCCAGCACAGGTACAAGGACATAACGCGGGTCGGTCTGCCGAGGGCATTCCGCTACCCGCAGCAGCAGGATCACTTCACCGTGATATTCAGCAACACCAGCGTTAAATACGCCGAGCACCTCCCAGTCCGGGAAGGTTGGCTTCACATCCTTCGGCGTAATCAGCGGATTGTTCACGGAGCGATTGATCTCTATCTTTTGCAACATCGTCATCTAGTAGTTCCTCCTATCCGAAATTCAGACTGATTAGTCTTTCATGCCCGTAAACGTAATGCCCTCGATAAAATAACGCTGAGCCATAAAGAACAACAGAATGACCGGGAGCGCCACCAGCGTGGACATCGCCATCAGGTAATTCCATTGCGGGGCTTCGTTCACGCCGCCCATAAAGAAATACATGCCAACATTAAGCGTATACATCTTCATATCCGACAGGTAGATGAGCGGACCCAGAAAGTCGTTCCAATACCCCCGGAACGCAAAGATCGCTACAGCCAGCAACGCCGGCTTCACCTGCGGCAGCATGATATAAACGAAGGTCTGAAAGAAATTTGACCCGTCGATCTCAGCCGCATCGTCCAATTCCCGCGGCAAGGTCATGAAAAACTGACGCAGCAAGAAAATATAAAACGGTCCCCACGCCGTCCACGCCCGCAGAACAAGCGGGTCGAATTGGCCGACCAAGCCAAATTTCTGCCAGATCAGAAACGTTGGAATCAGCGTGACGTGAAACGGCAGCATCATCGTGGCCAGCAGCACGAGGAAGATCAGACTGCTTCCAGGAAAACGAAACCGCGCAAATCCATAAGCTACAATCGTCGCGCTGATCAGCTCCGCAACAATCCCCAGCACCACGATAAATATCGTGTTAAACAGGTAGCGGTTAAACGGCATCGCCGTCCACGCTTCCACGAAGTTATGCCATTGCGGCGGATCTGGAATCCATTGCGGCGGCCAGGCGAAGATATCCCCGTCCGCCTGCAAAGCGGTCGACACCATCCAGAAGAACGGCACCAGGATGACGGCGGCTAAGAACGTGACGATCACGTAAATCAACGTTTTGTTCACCCATTTCCACGTTCTGCCGGAGACGGCTTGGGTACGGGCTGTCGAAGCATTTTCCATGTGTTACACCTCCTATTAGCGCCGTTCCGATTCGTAGTGAACCCACGCCGGGCTGGAACGGAACACGAGCAGCGTCAACACCAGGATGATGATAAACAACACCCAGGCGATGGCCGACGCCTCGCCCATATGCAGCTGCGTGAATCCGCGTTCGTACACCAGCTGGTTCATAAATTTGCCGGCGGCCGAGGTTGGGCGGACGAACATCGCAATCGTGAAAATTTGCAGTGCTCCGATCATCCCCATGATGACCTGCAGCAGGATCACCGGCGAAATTTGCGGGATCGTGATGTGTATGAACTTGGCGAATCGTCCGGCTCCGTCGATTTCTGCCGCTTCGTATAAATTGCTTGGAACGCCCTGTAAGCCGGCCAGGAATACGACTGTATTGGTACCGAAGATCCCCCATAAGCTCATGATGACAAACGCGCCAATGACATAATGCGGATCGCCAAACCAATTGGGCTTATCGATGCCAAACAACGACAGCGCCGGCGATAGAACATAGTTGATAATGCCTGACTCACTGTTAAACATCCATCTCCACAGCAGCGCCACCGCTACCTCGGGCATCACCGCCGGAAGGAAATAGATCGTCCGGTACGTGCCGATCCCCTTGATTTTATTGTTCAGCAGCATGGCGACCAGCAGTGCTCCAATCACGCCGATCGGCAGCGATAAGGCGGCGTAAAGCAGCGTGATCCGGATGGACGGCCAGAACTCGATATCATTCGTAAACAGCTTGATGTAGTTGCCAAATCCTACCCATTCCGTCTTTCCGAAGATCGAAGACTCGGTAAAGCTCAGGTATAAGGAATCCAGCAAAGGATAAAGGGTAAAAATCAGGAAACCTACAATCCACGGGGAAACGAGCGCCAAACCGATCGCCTGCTTCTTTTTCCAGCCAAGCTTGGAAACAACGAAGTAGAGCACGCTCGCAATGACTAACAGGACGACAGGCACCAGCAACCATCGGATCAAGGTTGCAAGATGGTTTTCCATGCGGTTTCCTCCTTTCTGCACAGGTTGGCCCGTTCGCTTGATGAAGAAAAGGAAGGAGGCTCCCGCCTCCCCGTCCTTCTCTCTCGAACCTTCAATTATTTAATCGCGCTCTCCAGCAGCGGCTTGACTTCCGGAATCAGCTTCTCCGGATCGGTCCCCGCATTGATGATCGGGTCCATCAGCTGCGTCCAGTAAATGTTATCCCATTCCGGATATTTCTCGGAATAGCGGTACGGTCTCGCGTATTCCATCGAGTTGATGATCGCCTCTAGGGAATGCGATTTCTTCGGATGAAGCTCCTGCAACGTTGCCAAGTCCGCCAGGGATTTACGCGGCGGCATGATCTTCCAGTGGTGGATCGCATCGCTCAGATCCACCAAAGCTTCGAAAGCGGCATCGGGGTTTTTCGTATTTACGTTGATGCCCATGCCAAGGATGTCGCCAAAGGTGGCATGGATGCCGGTTGGTCCCGCTGGAACCATAAAAGCTTGCACGTTATCGACCGTGGAATCCAGATCATCGGCTGCCCCGCCCATGAACATAGCCACTTGGCCATCGCGGAACATTTTGTCGAAGCCGCGATCGCGAACGATTTGCTGCGAAGGTGTCAATGGACCCTTCACCAGGTCGGCGTAGAAGTTCAGAGCTTCCTTCGCTTCCGGCGAGTCGATTGGCGATTGACCGTCTTCGGTTAAGACGTCTCCACCGTTTTGCCATACGAACATTTGGGATGGCGGCCAGCCGTTTAATGTAAAGCCCCACTGTACCACCGACTTCTCATCAAACCCATCCTCGCCCGGATGCTTGTCATTCTTGTCCTTGGTCAGCTTCGTTGCCGCATCGGTAAATTGCTCCCAGGTCCAGGTTTCATCCGGATAAGCCACACCCGCTTCGTCGAACAATCCCTTATTCACGTACAGCATCACCGGCTGCTGCAGCCAAGGCAGGCCGTAAACCTTCCCTTCGTGCGTAAACGGCTGAAGCGAAGCCTCGTAATAATCATCCAGATTCGCTGCCGGTTTGTCAGAGGACTTCAATCGATCTGTAATGTCCAGCATCGCGCCTTCCGACGAGAACTGGGCCGCACGCTGTGCGCTGATCCAGAACAGATCTGGTCCCGAATTCCCGGTTAATTGCGTGATCAATCGGGTATCGTATTCCGCCGGATTGGAATCCTGCACGATCGTATACGTTGTTGATTTCTCGTTTAATTCGTCAAGAATTTGCTGCAGTTCTTTCGCTTCGTCCGCCCCGGCCCAGGTCGTCAGCTTCAGTTCCACCTTCTTGCCTGGTTCAGCGCTTTGCCCTCCCTTCTCATTCTGATCGCCTTGGCTGGCGCCTCCGCCGTTATTGCCGGAGCAGGCCGACAACAGCAGGGAAACTGCAAGAACCAAGATGATGGCCATGGAAAATTTCTTCTTCACATGAATGACCCCCTACCAGATAGATGATAGAATTACTAACTTCATGACTAACCTTCTTTTGTAACGTTACTCAAGATTACATTTTTATTATGTATCCAAATGACAACGCTGTCAAGAGAGGATTTCAGCTTCACAAAATGCTGAAAACTAAGCTTTTTTCCTGCTAATCGTTTACATTACAACTTTTTTTGTGTATATTTAATTTTGTAACGTTACAAAATGATAAGCAGTACACATAGAGGGGATTCAAACATGCGTAAAAAAGTCGTCATGCAGGATATCGCTGATCGCTTGAATCTATCCAAGAACTCTGTCTCCCAGGCGTTATCCGGCAAGGACGGAGTAAGCGAAGAAACGCGGCGCAAAATTATCGAGACGGCGGAAGCCATGGGCTACCGTTACAACAAGAAGACGTCCGCCGGCAATCAAAATCAAGTGAAGACCATCGGGCTGATTGCTTCAGACTTTGCTTTTTCCATGCAGTTTTTCGGGGAAATCTATCTTGCGGTCGAACGGGAAGCCAAGAACCACGGCATCAATCTCCTTATTCAATCGATTACTCCCGAGATGCGCGACCGGCTGCAGCTGCCTTCTTTCATTGAAGAGAAGCAAGTGGACGGCCTCCTGATTCTGTCGCATATCAGTACGGCTTATATCCGCAACGTGCTTGAGCAAGGCATCCCCACCGTGCTGATCGACCACCATCACCCGCTGCTTTCAACCGATGCAGTTCTGACCAATAACCGTTTCAGCGCTTATATCGCCGTCAAGCATCTGCTGGATTATGGCCATCGGAATATCGGCATCCTGGGCAATGTCGCGGTTTCGCCGAGTTACCAGGAACGTTGGGAAGGCTATATGCTTGCCTTGCGGGAGCACGGCCTTGAGCCGCGTGAAGCACGTATGCTTGTGCATACGCAAGAAGAAGAGGAAATCATCGCTGAAGCGATGAGCCGTGTGGCTGACCAGCCTAGCGCTTGGTTTTGCCTGAATGATGGATTTGCGTTTTACGTCAGCTCGGCGCTGCGCCAGCTGGGTTACCAAATCCCTGACGAGATCTCGATTTGCGGCTTCGACAACAGCCATTATTCCCAAATGGCCACGCCCAAAATCACGACGATGGAGGTTGACCTGTCTCTGTTCGCGCACAAAGCGTTTGATCAGCTCATGTGGCGGATCAAGCATCCGAACGAAGCGTATCAAGAAATTTTGCTGCCCACCCATTTGATCGTGCGCGAATCAACGGCAGCTGTGAAAGTTTAAATCAAAAAAAAGTCGATCAGGATGGTAACCCTGACTGACTTTTTTTGCATCAGTGGACGACGGAATCGTTAGCACTCCCCGTAGGAGAATACAAACTAACTGGAATTTCTACCGTTAATATTGGCAGAAACGTAAGTTATGGGCGATTTAACGGTAAATTGTATAGTTAATTTGGGTGCTTTTCCGCTAAAGTGGCGATATTGATGAAATTAACGGTAGGTTTTACTGTTAGTTGCACGTACAGCTGGTCTACATCGAAATTAACGGTACATTTTCCAGTTAATTTGTATTGAGTATCCCGACTTGAGTCCTCAATAACCGAACCAGCCTTTAAGCAAAAACCAGATCACCGGCACCAATAAGGACGGCAGCATATTCAACGTCTTCGCATCGAAGATCTTCAAAATCGATAACCCCGAGCTTGCAATCAGCACGCCGCCGACAATCGAAATTTCCGTCAGCAATGGAGTCGTCAGAAAAGTCGCCAAATAATCGGCGCTCATATAAATGGCTCCCTGCCATAGAAAGAGCACGACAGCAGTAAGTGCAATGCCGATGCCGTAGCTGGATGCCAGCACCATGGAAGTCACCAAATCCAGCGTGGCATTCATGTACAGGTAGGTGTGATTCCCGTGAAGCGCGCTTTCAATCGGCCCAAGGATCGACAACGTGCCGATGCAGAAGAGCAGGATGCCCGTCGATAGTCCTTGTCCCAAATTCGAGGTGGAGAACCGCCCCACCAGCCGTTGGAACTTCCCGTCGATGTCCAGCGCGGTTCCGGCCAAACTCCCCGCCGCCATGCTGATGATGAACAGCACAGGGAACGTGCTGTCCTTCATATGGGTCACCGCAGCGTTAATGCCAAGCATGGTGGCGGCCAGACCGATTGCGGTAAATAGGGCGGACTGATACGTTTCCTTCAGCCCTTTCTTAAAGATGCTGCCAAGCACACTCCCCGCCAATATGGCGACCGTGTTCACAATCGTTCCGATCATCTTTCTGCTCCTATCCGTTCGTTTGTTCTGTCCTCATTCATGATAACGTTTTGCCGAAAAACCGTCTAGCGCATCTCCTTGATGCCCATCAGAATCTCCACATCGATGGTGATTTCTACGGCATCCCGCTGCGTAAACGCTGCGATTCGCGCTTGTTCCGCAGACCAGGCGAGCGGGCAGCCAGCCGGGTGGCTTCTTTGGACAAATCGATGCCAACGCCTAACCCATCCGGCCTTTCCAACTGCCGTAATATCCCCTGCAAATGCGAACCTTCCCCGCAACCCATGTCGGCCACGAGAGGGGCAGAAGCGGTGTCGCCTGCGTATGGATTAATGATCCGGGCGATCGTTTCATGCATTGGGGCATAGAGTTTGCTCCCCGCAATGATGCTCCGTCTAGCAGCAAACAGCTCTTTGTCATAATGGCTATGGACCGGACGGGACAAACGGGCATAAAAAAGAAAGGCAGCACTTCCCGCCTTCCTTCACTTAACTATTCGATCATGGACTTTGAAGAGCTATGAAAAATGGGCAGACGACATGAATTCAAACCATCACGAGCGCTGCAGCATCTTCACTCTTTATGGGGCGGCGAAAATTTTGATATACTGGGAACAAACGAACTAAGAACGGGGATCAAACGATGAAAGACCAAGACATGCTGGCCGTGCTAAAGGCCCTCTCAAATGAAACTCGGCTCAACATTCTCTGTTGGCTGCGGGAGCCGGAGAAATTGGAGTCCGATCTGCCGGATGTCATCAAGCAAGAGTTTCCGGGCAGTGTATGTGTCGGCTCGATTCAGGAAAAATCCGGATTAGCGCAATCCGTCATTTCTTCGTATTTAGCCAGTTTGCAAAAGAGCGGCCTGTTAGAATCACGCCGTTATGGACAATATACGTATTACAGGTTAAATGAAGAAGGGATCGATACCTTCTTGGAGCAATTTGCCGCCAAGCTGAAAGCCAAAAAATAATCAAGCAGAATCATTTTTTGCCTGCATATCGATTTATTAATCTATATATTTAGATATACGTATAAAATGATTACGGAGGGGAGAGATCCACATGTCCATTTCCCAAGCGGCTGCTGCTCTATTCAAACCTTTTGAAGGCGGCGGACTGAAGCTTGCGAATCGAATTGTCATGGCGCCGATGACCCGTTCCTTTTCGCCCGGCGGAATCCCGGGTCCTGATGTCGCCGGTTATTACCGCAGAAGAGCCGAGAACGGCGTTGGATTGATCATTACGGAAGGCACGGTCATCAATCATCCGGCAGCCCCTGCGGATCGGGACGTGCCGCATTTCTATGGAGAGGAAGCGTTGGCCGGGTGGCAAAGGGTCGTCAATGAAGTGCATGAAACCGGCGGTAAAATCGCTCCCCAAATTTGGCATACCGGCACGGCCCGCCAGCGAGAGACGTTCCCTGAATCGGATGCCGATCCTATCGGACCATCTGGCCTCAGCTTGACCGGCAAGCCGGTCTCTGAACCGCTGACGAAGGAGGAAATCCGCGAGCTGGTTCAGGCTTATGCCCAATCTGCCGCGGATGCGAAGCGCCTTGGATTTGATGCCGTGGAAATCCACGGAGCGCATGGTTATCTGATCGACCAGTTTTTCTGGGAGGTCACCAATAAGCGGACCGATGAATACGGCGGCGACCTTGTCGGGCGTACTCGTTTTGCTGTTGAGGTGATTGAAGCGGTCCGTGCTGCGGTTGGGCCGGATTTCCCGATTATTTTCCGCTTCTCGCAATGGAAGCCCGTCGACTATAGTGCCAAGCTGGCCGCGACCCCTGAGGAGCTGGAGCGCTTCTTGGCTCCGCTGAGTGCTGCCGGGGTTGATATTTTCCACGCCTCCACTCGCCGTTTCTGGGAACCGGAGTTCGCGGGTTCGGAACTGAACCTGGCCGGTTGGACGCGCAAGCTGACCGGCAAACCAACGATCACCGTAGGTTCCGTTGGCTTGAATTCCGAGTTCACCAGCTTGTTCGAGTCAGGCAAAGGCGCAGAAACAACCGGCATTGATCAACTGATCGAGCGCCTCGAACGCGGCGAATTCGACCTCGTTGCCGTTGGCCGTGCGCTGCTGACCGACCCGGCTTGGGCCGCTAAAATCCGCGATGGCCGCGTGGATGAGCTGAAGCCATTTACGAAGGAAGCCCTCTCCACGTTGAGCTGATCTCTTGCTTTCGGGATTGTAGAAAGACCTCTTCGAAATGCTCGAAGAGGTCTTTTTTAGGCTGTCACCTGCCCCGGAATTATGCCTTTCCCCGCAAAATCGCATTGATTTCGCTCATTTGCGCCGGAGTCAACGGGCCGAAGGAGATGGCCTTTGCGGCCGTAAACTTGCCGCTCAGCAGCCCCATGGCCGGAACGTGGTGATTGACGCGTATGAGCAGCTCCCAGACGCTGCGGGATCGTTTTGACGTCGTGTACCTGGAGGATCCGACGATTGAGTTCACGCTGCATATTTTTCGCAGAGCCGGCTATCGGATCTCGCCGGTGGCTATAAGACGGCGCCGGGATGAAGCTGCATGAGCTTCCCGCATGGGAGCCCGGACATCTCATGCTGCTGACGCCCTCGCATCAGTTCCCGGGCGGCGGCATCCTGCCAATTCAGCAGCGGCAGCTATTAATCGGGACCATACACCGCCATTTCGGCGAACGTGCAGCCATTCAAGGGGATGAAGCCGGAATGCACCTGATATAAGATAAAGTTGAAAGGGGACTGGTTAATGGCACGAAGTAAAGAGTTCGACGAAAAGGAAGTCCTTCTTAAGGCCATGCGTTTTCTGGGAGCAAGGGTATGAGAAGACCTCACTTCAAGATTTGGTGGAGCATATGGGAGTACATCGCCGCAGCTTGTACGACACGTTTGGCGATAAGCACACGCTGTACATCAAAACGATGGAGCAGTATGCGAGGATTACGAATGCTGCCATTAAGGCGGAAGTCCAACGCGGCCGTACGGCTTTAGAATCCATCCGTCTGATTTTTGACTATCTGATTGAAACCAACGGCGAACAGCCCATCGGCTGCTTCTTTGTGAACTCGGCGACTGAGCTGGCCTACAGAGATCCCGAGGTCAGCAAATTAACGAGCGAGCTGTTCGGCAATGAAGAGCAGTTGTTGACTGAGCTCATCCAACAGGGGCAACAAGCGGGAGACATCTCACCAGAATTAGCCCCCCGCCTGCTTGCGTCCAGTTTACATGCGACTTTGCTCGGAATCCGCGTCATGCGTCGCACCTCCACCGATAAACAGAAGCTCCATCAAATTGCCGAAGTTTCGATGGAGATGCTGAAGCCGTAATCTACAAATTTAAAAAGGTCCATAAAAACGCGCAATTGCGTGGAACTCCTTATTGGGTCCCACGGCAGCGGCAACCGCATCAATTATGAAGCTGACGGCGATTCCTGGCCTGCGTGTTCCGATTTCCGTTGCAATACGCCGCCAAACAGGAAGATCCCCAGCGAGAGCGCCAAGCTGACGGCCGAGAACATCCCGATCGCGCCAAACCCGCCGAATTGGGTATACAAAATACCGGCTGCCCAAGCCCCTAGGGTATTGGCAACATTCATCGTTGAGTTGGCGAGGCTGGAGATCGTTCCCCGAATCGAGGCGTTTAACGAAGTGGACCTCTGTCAAGATAGTAGACATAGATTTTAGTGATTCACCGTATTGAAGTAGTGCTGCCTTTCAAAATCAGATGGCGTGCAGTACCCGATCGTCGAGTGAATACGCTCATTGTTGTAAAATACTTCGATGTACTCGAAGATGCTTTTCTCGGCTTCAGCACGGGTCTCAAATTTATTCAAATAGATAAGTTCCTTTTTGATAATGCTATGAAAAGATTCAATGCAAGCGTTGTCGTAGCAGTTCCCTTTCCGGCTCATGCTCCCTGTCATGGAGTAAACCTGGAGTTGCTTTTGGTAGTCATGGGAGGCGTATTGGCTGCCGCGATCGGAATGATGCAACACTTCTCCATCGGGCTGCTGACGACCGTAAGCTTGCCTTAGCGCCTGCAGCACCAGCTCTTTTGTCATGCGGTCACTCATATGCCATCCAACGATCTTGCGGGAGTACAGATCCATTACGCTTGCCAGATACAGCCAACCCTCCCCGGTCGCGACATACGTAATATCTGTCACCCATTTCTCATTCGGTTTACTTGCCGTAAAGTCTTGGTTTAACACGTTGTCTTGTACCGGCAGGCTGTGCTTGGAATTCGTTGTGGCTTTATATTTCTTGACGGTTCTAGACCGCCACTCTTGCTTCTTCATAATCCGTGTTACGGTCCGTTCAGATATGCTGACTCCTTGCTGATTCAGCTTCTGCGTGACCTTTGGGCTCCCGTAAAGCTGACGGGAATCGTCGAACACTTCCTTGACCTGCTCTGTCCATTCTTTGTGCTGGCGCTCTCGTTCACTTTCAGGGCGATCACGCCATTTGTAATATCCGCTGCGAGATACGTTCATTACTTTGCACATCTTCTCCAGTCGGTACTCGGAGCGGTTTTCGTGGACGAATGAATATTTTACCGACGGTCTTTCGCGAAGAAGTGCATTGCCTTTTTTAAGATTTCGTTCTCCTCTTGCAACTCACGGATTTGCTTTTGCAGTTCCCGTAACTGATGGTTTTCGGACTTAAACACTTGATTTTGAACGATTTCCGGCTCGCTACCAAACTTCTTCATCCAACCGTACAAGGTATTGTCCTTTATCTTCAGTTCGCGGGCTACCTCCGCCACCGCCTTCCCGCTTTCTTTGACATACTGAACTGTCTTCTTTTTGTACTCATCGTCATAAAGTGGCTTTTTCATCTTTGACACAGTCCTCCGATAGTTGTCGTTTCATCAGTGTAATCTGTGTCTACTATTAAGTCTAGCATCACACGTGGGTTCACGTCAGCTTTTTTGTGCTTTGGTATCAGAACGACGCTGTCCATCACCGATGAACAGCCATGGCCTCGGCTTTCGTCCTGTGAACCGTGCCAAACGGATGCTCGGGCGGAGCATAAATGGAATACAGCTTCAAGGGAACATGCCCCGTATTGGTCACATTATGCCACGTCCCAGCTGGAATCATGATGGCGTCATCTTCGGACACATTCCTTTCAAATTCCAGACGGTCTTTGCGTCCACCCATTTGCACAAGTCCCTGTCCTTGTTCAATGCGGATGAACTGATCGACATCGGGATGCACTTCCAGACCGATATCGCCTCCGACATCGATGCTCATCAACGTCACCTGCAAATGTTTTCCCGTCCATATTGCTGTCCGATAATTCGGATTCCGTTTGGCGGCTTGCTCGATATTGACCACGAACGGTTGACCACCGTAATCCTTTAATTCAACGAGAGGGTTCTCGTCGTTCCTTGTATATTGGATAATACCGCCAGCATACGGTTGCCAGTACCGCCAGTCTTGTTGAGGGGGCCAATAAGCGGGCATGGGATAACGCCACTGCATCCTGTCATACGAGTAAGAGTAGTAAGAATTCAAAGGTTCACCCTCCTTTGAAGTGGGATCAACACAATCTGCGATTATTTTATGCGATGGCCCACTATAGGGTGAAAAGGAGCATATGGATCAGGTATCCCAGCCATGCCGCTCCGATGCCGAGAAGGTACGTCATCCCCATGTACAGAAGGCTTGTCTTCCCTTCGCCCCGCCGAAACAGATTCACGCTCTCCAGTTTGAACGTGGAAAACGTCGTAAACGCCCCAATGATTTTTCGATGGCCGTCTTTCCTCACTTCCCTAACATCATTCTTCTTACCTCTTCGATGGTGAAAGGCTCTCTCTTGCTGTGAATAATAAAATGACAATTGGGGCATACAGGCCGTAAATCTCGTATAGGGTCAACTTCGTATTCTTTCTGTATCTCGGATAAGGGTACGAGATGGTGTATATGAATTTTATCTTTACCGATTGGTCCATATGTCTTTTCAAAATCAAAACCACAAATAACACACTTGCTTCCGTAATGATTAATGCAAATCCTTCTTGCACGTCTGTTTCTTTCATAATGATTTACAAAAACTTGCCGCAATGTGCCTTCGGTCAAAGACGAGACATCCTCACGAGAAACTTCAACTGAATAAACGAATTCGGTATCATTTTGACCAAAAATTTCCTCACAGGCAATTACAAGTTCAGGACGCATGATCCAAGGGAATCTTCCTGATTTTTCATATCCCAAAAAAGGCACATGCCACCATCGTGGTTTTCCGTCTTTTCTCAAAGGAGGTTGAACTCCTGTATTATGAATGACACGCTTACTAAATCTACTTATTTGTAAGTTAATCGGCCCATGATGTGGTATGTTTAATCTTGATGCGATCTCTGAAGCTCTTATCTCGTGGTTTTTACTCTCATACACAAGCTTTAAAATTTTTAAGTCATTCTCGGTTGTAACTTCTTTATCTTGAAGCATCTTTATCCATACTGCTGTACTTATTTCCAACGGTTCATTATAAAACATTGATTTCCCCCCTTACGCTGGAACAACCGCTCCATGTTCAACAGGTCAGTACACGTTCACCTGTCGAATAAACTCCGCCACGTTCCCCATACAACAAGCCCCCTGGGGGTTGTTCACTTCACAGCCGCAACGGCCCGCCTGGACATGGGTCTTGATTTCCTGAAGCGAATCCTTGCCTTGCCGTAGGGCTTGAACGATGCGTTCCCTCGTCCAGTCAAAGCAGTAGCACACGGGAACATCCAGGCCCGAATCCTTTTGAAACACAGGCACTTTCAAGTCTCCCACGAAAAAGGCCAGCGAACCGTCCAACGCAAAATAGACCGTTTCACAGAACGGGTTCGGGCAAAAGACATAATCTCGGTCAGGGACGAGCGTTGCCAAAGCCGCAGGTTTCAGCAGGGACTTGAGCGTGATTAGCGGCACACGTCTTCCGTTTTGCCCGCATTTCGGGCAGTTTGTTTCCGTCGTTTCTCCACGGTTTGTCGGAGCACAACAGTCCATTGTAATCGCACCTTTCATTCAGGCAAGTGAGCCATGATCTTCCTGACTTAAATATACTTCGCATCAAATATTGTATCACACACCAGGCCAGTGCCGATGAAATGCACATTGATCCATTCCAGTCTTTTCTAAATGTCCTTTCGCCTTTCCCTTCCAAGCGTTCACACTATCCGAACCATGCTTTCATCATGTTTGATTTCCCTGCTATGTTAAGGGAAAATAAATCATGTCCGCTAATTTGAAAGAAATCAGGCGAAAAGGAGACAGTGAGTACTTCTTTCAAACGAAGAAAAGCCCAGCATGGACCCAGGCAAAACCCTGCCCCTGCTCGGCTTCTTGGACATTTTTTCCTGGACGGATATATTTTACGGGGATAAATATCATCTACTCCCACTCTTCAAAAGATAAATTGGTAGGCTCGTCTAAAAGGTCAACTGTAAAATCAATATTTGTTGTTGGTGTACGCTCATCCACTTCCTCAAATTTAAGTTCATCAATCCATACTTGCCCTTTCCCCGAAAGTAAAACACCAAAAGATATGACTGCACTATTTTTAGGAACATCTAAAACGATATAGTAATGATTCCATTCAGTATCTCCTACAATCGGGCGGTCACTCATATTATCAAATTGCAACACATCCCCAAGTGCATCATCCACTCGCATCCAAAACCCACAGAATCCATCAACACCTTTTGATTTTATAAACCCAGAAAGTTTTATCCTTTTACCAAGATACTTTTCTGCCTTAAATTGTTGCATCATTGTGGCAAATTCAGCTTGAGATTGGACAGTAACAGCCTTTAAGAATCCAGATGCTTTCCCCTTGTGAAAGATTTCTCTGTCAATTCCCATTTTATAATTAAACGGGTGACTTCCGCTTAATTTCCATCCTTTCAATTGTTCGTTTTTCAACATGACATCCTCCCTTTGTAAAGTTAATTTACCCATGATTTTGCGGTATTGTCCTGGCGGTAATTGATAATATTTCTTAAACGAACGGGTAAATGATTCTTGTGTTTCAAAGCGATAATAGAAAGCAATATCTATTATCTTTTTATCCGTATAAAGCAGCATGTTGGCTGAATTAGCAATTCTTCGATATCGAACATATTCAGATACAGTCACACCAACTTCTTTTTGAAAAATACGATGAAAATGGTACTTTGAAAAACCAGCAAACTGAGCAATGTTTTCTAAAGATAATTCTTCATGCAAATTAGTCTCTATATATTCAATCGTTTTTTGAATAATGGGACTGTAGCTCATTTCATAGGCCTCCTTACACCTCCTTACAAATAAGATAACAGAAGAAACCATGTTTTTTTTTGACCTATATTGCTTTGTTTAACATCAAACGAATATTGATTTTGTATATCATAAAGTTCAAAGCATAGGATAAGTCCCGAATTTCCTGATCAAATCACATCAAAAAATGATTTTCCTTTCGCCTGCCCCCTTTAAGTAACAAACCGTAAGAACGCGATGATCCCATTTTGATTTCCCTACTATGTCAAGAGAAAATAATTCATGTCCATCTCACTTTAGCCCCTCCAAAGCCTCCAATCCCTTGCTGTACAAGGGTTTTCGGGACTTGAGGAACGAGTTGGTACAAAATGGGAGAAAATACTTGAATGCTTCTTCAGTCGTCATCTCAATATTCATGTTATCATTCGTTCCCCCTACAGCTCGCTTTCATTAACATTACCTGCTTCGTCTATGAAAATAGCTGATATTCCAGTTCGCTTCTTAGCTAACAACGGAAGCCTATTCCAGAGATTGCGAAACTGCTTTACATCAGGCAACGCAATGCTATACTTGGCATTTGGATCATCCATGCGTTGAAGCGTTTCTGCCAAAACACCTAAAAAATAATTCACATTCATCGCATTTGATGAGCCTAACCCCTTAACCTCAATGATCCAGCGCTCATTGCCCCGAATCGCATTAATATCTATCCCTGGGACTCTTCCCCACGCAATTTGAGTCTCCCATCCATCTGAATGAAGGTAATCCTTCAAAATCTGCTTGAGGTTGTCTTCTCTTAATATTGTAGTGATCTCTGCTGTCTGTTCTATTTGATTAACTGGGGGTACTTCCGCTGTCAGCCCTTGGACAATCAAATAATTGCCTATTAAGCCATCTCTTCGATTCTTCCTTTTAATAATCCCTTTGGTTGCCAGAGTCCTGCACGTCTGGTTAACCGCTTGCTGAGGTTCATTAACACCTAATATCGCATTTGCAATTTCTCGATCCGTCAATCCATCTTTTTCGTTCAAAAGAGTTATGATCTTATCTTTAAGCGTCACTTCCATCTCGCCTCCACTCAATGTTTTCCTATAAGGATATAATAGGTCATTCCCATTTAATGCGTAAGTAATTGGAGTGTTGTGATTTGATTTGTGACTCTATAGGTGGCGAGATGAATTCGAAAACTTCTACTTTTGCCACTCCACTTCCTTATCATGCCAACTCCTCAGGAAATGCCTGTTGAATTTCTGCATAACAGCAATCACAAACAATGACGTTCTTATCGCCCATCCCAATGAACTTAGCCTTAACCCTGTACTTAGCTCCTTCCTAAATCGCCACTCCAATTTGCTGATAAACACAATTGATACACCACGAAACCATAATGGGTATAAAACCCTATTAGTTATTTTGTCGATGTTGGTCAATAAATCGGACTCATCCAAATCTTGAAAAATGATAGCAACTCGAATTTCATCATTAAATGGATCCTCAGCATTGACGAATGTAGAAAGTGGTATAGATTGATACGGCAATTGCTTTTCATTAAATATTTCTACAAAGGTATTCACAGTTTCATTTGTTGCATTGAATACCGAAAATCCCTACCTCTGTTGGAGATAATCTCAAAAACAATATTCTTTAATTGCTTTTGAACGTGTTTATTATTTTCGGTGGATACTTTCCCTTCACCCAATTCCCAATAGTTCAACAACCAGCCGATTTCAAAAATTACAATTTAAAACCCTACTATGTCCCCATTCATTAAAGTTTAACGCTCCCACCCTCCCACTCTAATCCCCGCAATTCCGCTCCCCAAAAGGCTTCTCAGCCCTTCCCCCAATTCCCGCTCCTACAATTCCTGCACGCCATGTTTGACTGAAAATCGGGGGAAATCATCGAGAATAACACCCGTCAAAATCACAAATCGAACCGTAAAAGTTTGACGGAAGAGCAGGAGGTATCGCAGGTAGAAACATTGGGATTAGGTTTGATAGGGTACAGAGGAAAATAAGAATTAAACCAGGTCTGGCAAGGCTTTATGGGGATATTGATCGAGAAAAAGATCGAGGAAGAGATCGGATTGAAAAAGAAAAAGCCGAGTGAAATCAGGAGGAAATACCTGAAATCAGCTCGGCTTGTCGTCATACTTTATAAGCTTTGTGCAGAGTTTATATGGTGGGCGTTAGAGTTTGTTTGATGTTGACAAAAATTTGTTCGAAGAAAATAAAGTATTAGACTGGAATAGTTGATTTGGCGCGGTTTTTGATTTTGAACTTCGTCAACTTTTGAGAAATAAGTTTTAGACTGTGTTGGAATTCCTTAAGATCAAAAAATGAAAATAGAAAAATAAATTTTTAGACTCTTATTTTGCTTTCACGCCATAATCAGTTTATGGAATAAAATTATTACTAAGGTAGACTTAAAAAATCAACCGCGCATGTATCCAACCTGTGCGTATTCCTTTCCGGTACCACTGTCAATGCCTACGCTTAATGTGTGTTTAAATCCTCCGAGTTGGCGATTTTCATCATATATACATAACGGTAAGTCAGCCTTAGGCATCCATATTCGACCTAATTCAACTGCAGCCGACACAGGCATAGCTGGGAACACATGCAACATATTATCATGTCCGTGAACAGCCTTTATTTTATCGAGTAATCGTCTCATTATTTCCCTAAACATAGATAACTGTTGCTTACTCTTCATAAAATCATTATGAGGAGTTTGTATAGTCACAGTCCATACAGAGGTTTCAGACCCCAAAACTTTAAAGATACGGGTATTGTCGATGGTTGCACTCAAAGACAGATTTAATGCTGCAACTTGGTGAATTTCATCTGGTTCATTTATTATGTATTTGAAATCCGCGGGATCTTCCTGCCATACCCAGTCCGCAGGTTCACGATGTAACTGATAGACATCAGCAGGACAAATATCAGAAATTAATGTCCCTAACTCGATAAGTAACGGCTGAGGAGCCAATGCAAACACTGAAAGATGACAAATATCTCCTAGAGCAATTCTACGTTTTACTTTATCGGAAAACTGCCTCCTCAATTGTTCTCGTTCTACAACCCAAAATAATTCATCTCCATCATGAATGGAACTATTACCTAAACTGATCTCAATTGCGGGTTTTTCAGCAGGGTATCTTATCGATAACATTGCAGGAGTAGTTCTATCCCAATTTAACGGGAAGCTATGTTGACCAATATTAGAACCGTATAGTAATACATGACTTTGCATGTTATCCAGAATAGATGTTACGAGTTGTATTCTTTGCTCATGTTTTCTTTTCATTTCACGGAGTCTTTCAACAGGATGTCCTTCAACATCCTCTCTATCGATAAGTCTATGGTGTTTATCACACATTAACATGAGATTTGAAATATCTTTTTCCAGTTGTTCGGAAAGAATTGCATCCCCTCGTGGACCATTTGGACTATCTGCGATTATGTGGGCAATATATGCACCATTGAATTCATGTTGAGTAAGAGTATCCAACCACAACGGTTCATTACAACCTTCATATTGACATCGCCCTGCCGCTAAACCCCATAACCGAATTTTAACTTTTTCGGGAATATTGGTTACTGACACTCCTATCCCTTCCTTTTCGAATTACACTAGAGCATTGGTTCAAGTCAAACATAAATTCGTCCTTACTTTGATAATTCATTAAATCAAGAAGCTGGCTCCCATGGCAGTTTCTCTGTCTTTTTTTGCTTCCACATGGACAATCATGATGCCCCCTATATTTCCCTCTTGCTAGAATGTTTAATAAACCCAATACAATTTTGCTATCCGAAACACCGAAAAGTTCTTTATAACTCTCAACAATACCTAATGAACCATGGGAAAGCTCACCGTATGGCAATTTTCCATACTTTTCATAGAATGAAGAAGAATAAAGGAAAGGAATGATTAGTTTCTGAACATAGTTCAGCAAACTACCTTTGAATTTCATACGCACTTCTAATGGTGAACCCAAACATAATGTTCCATCGGGATTGGTATGAAATGTTCTTGGAATCCTTCCGTCACACTCTGTCGTTGTTGGCGGTTTATTAGGGTAGTCAGTTGGAATGTGGATTTTTATATTATAGCAATCAACAATTGGACAAGTTCCATAAAGTGTAGCAGAAAATGGGAGTGACCCTTTTATGCAAATACTCCCATCTTCTTCTATAAGCTGTAAGCCTTTATGAACCTTGAATAATTCAAGTGATTGAACTTCAATATTATCGCTAAGATTGTACTCCATAAAATTAATAACTCCATGGTTTACTCGGATTATCAATATCTATATGAGGTATTCCAGCATTTGCTGCGGCAATTTCCGACATTGATAACCAAACACCTTGCGTTGCTTTAGAAACAATCCTTTCACCGAATCTTTGTTCAAGCGTTTTTGTAATCTTACCAACATCAGAAAGTTGAAGAATGTCAACTAAGTCTTCCTTAACCCAGGTAATCCATTGAAAAAACGCTTTAGCTTTCCGATTACCTTTTTCGTGCCAACGATCAGCAAAATTTTCTGCTGGATTAACAGGGTTAGGAATTATCCAATACCCATCCTTGTTTCTATTTATTAGTTGAAGCATTGATATATCTCCGCTGAACTTAATTCCTGGATTAAGAAGTTGTTCTAACGTAGATAGCTTTTCAACGATATTTTTAATGGTTGAATATAAATCCATTTCATGTTGGTATGCTCTTGCAGATAAAGTAGTAATTATCATAGAAATAGGCTTATCCGCTTCCCATTCGTGACCAGCAAATCGAACATCACGATGACGTTTTAAAATCTGAATGGCCCTCTGTAAAGGTGTCTTGACTAGTTGGTCTGGAACCTCATCTATTTGATTGAATATTGCTTTGTTGTTCTCGAAAATATATTGTTTTTGTACTATTTTCATCTTTTCAAATACTGGCCTCTTGATTGTTTCGAACCATTCAGCGTACCCGTTTGGGTTACTAGATGACCATGAATAAACATTTTCTCTTTCTCTATTCGTAATCGATATCGACTTTTTGGCTATATCTCCCGGAATGCCATGCCCAATTAATTCAGCAATCAGGTCAACAGATTCGGGAACGGAAGGCAATATATCAAGATGAAATCCTATACCGTCTTGTTCTGCATAATTTAATGTCCAGCAACGCTTCTTTTCTTTATCAAGCATCTTTTGATACATAGCGTTTTCCTTTATTCTCTCGCCGATAGACTTTTTTAATGATGCAGGGGTTGTACTAGACTTTTTCAGTGGTATTTCACACACTAAGTCAATATCGTAATCTGACTCCGCTCCTTCTTTTAGTGGTCTAACTACAGTACCAAGTCTAAAAGAGCCTTGAGTATAAATGTGAAGTTCACCCTGAACACCATCATACTCTCCGTCCGCAATCCAATTACCCACCGAAGTATATCGCTGAACGGCTTGTTGATATTTGCTGGGTGATATATCAAGTTCCGCTGCTAAATTTTCTAAAACTTTATTATAATTTTGTCTAAGTTCAACTGTCACAATATTCATCTCCTTTAATGTAGTCATTACCCAAAAAACAGGAACACACATTCTCATTCCAAATATATCAAATAATAATTCTCCTAACACCAAAGATATTCATGAATATTAAAAGGCATAGCCCCATTGACTCACGTTGCTACGCCTTGTTGTAAGTTAATATTTAAACTCTTCCGTCTCCGCCTGCGCCATCAATTCAGCTTGCTGGAGCACCAGATCAATGGCCATTTTCTCCAGATCCGGCGGGTAACCGTACTTCTTCAACAGCCGCTTGACGGTAATCCGCATTTGCGCCCGTACATTCTCGCGAAGCGTCCAGTCGACTTTAATGTTGCTTTTAATCGCTTGGGTCAGTTCATGTGCGATCTGCTTCAGCATCAGATCGCCCATCAGTTCTTTGGCCGATTCGTTCGAAGCTAAAGCTTCATAAAAAGCCAGTTCTTCTTTGACCAGACCGAGATCTTCGCCACGCTTGACAGCCTCGTTCATTTCTTTGGCCATTTGAATCAGTTCTTCGATGACCTGAGTCGTCTCAATGGTACGGTTGTTGTATTTCCGGATCGCTTCCTCCAGCATCTCAGAAAATTTCTTCGATTGCACAATACTGGTCCGAGAAACGGCCCTCACTTTACCTTGAAGCAACCTACGGAGAAGTTCCACCGCCAGATTCTTCTGCTTCAACCCGCGCACATGTTCCAGAAACTCATCCGATAGAATCGCGATGTTCGGTTTCTGCAAACCTACAGCTTCCAAGATATCGACCACTTCATCGGATACGACCGATTTCGAAATGAGCTGATTCAACTCGGCGTCGAGCTCTTTCGTCGTTTTCTTCCTATTCTCATCAGTTATCAACTTAATAATACCAGATTTTACCGCCTTGAAGAAGCTAATTTCGAGATTAACTTCCTCAGCTGCGGGAGTCGTCGCGCAAAGCGAGAAGGCTCTTGCTAATTCCGTCGTCCAATTTAGGAAGTTCCGCTTGCTCTCTTCACCCAATCCAAGTACGTAATCGACCGTCTCAACAATGGCCTTCATCCGTTCGGATGCTTTCTCCGAAGCAAATTTGCTGTAGTCATACCCATGAAGCAATTCACGGATAAGTTGCAGTTTTTCCAGCATAAAGTCAACGGCTTGGTCCGTGTCGATGCCGGCAGTTTTGCGGTCGTTTTCCGTATATTGTTGCAGCGCCGATTTCAGCAAATCCGCTATTCCGATGTAATCGACGATCAAACCACCCGGCTTGTCGCGGAATACCCGATTCACACGGGCGATCGCCTGCATCAGGTTATGGCCTTTCATCGGCTTGTCGATATACATCGTATTCATGCTCGGCACGTCAAACCCGGTCAGCCACATGTCACGGACAATGACGATCTGAAGCGGATCGTTCACATCTTTCATACGTTTCGCAAGATGTTCACGGCGCCGCTTGTTGCCGATAAACGGTTGCCACTCCTCCGGATCGCTGGAACTACCGGTCATGACGATCTTGATCTTGCCTTCATTGTCGTCATCACTATGCCAATCCGGTCGAAGAGCAACAATCGCTTTGTACATATCGATGGCAATCCGCCTCGACATCACAACGATCATCGCTTTGCCGAAGCCGGCTTTCTGCCGCTGCTCGAAATGTTCGACAACATCCTGAGCGACTTTCTTAACCCGCTTCTCCGTACCGGCCAACGCTTCTAGCCGAGCCCAACGCGACTTCAAACGCTCCCGCTGCGTATATTCCTGATACTCCGTAATTTCCTCATACTCGCTGTCGATGACTGGGCGCTCCGCCTCCGACAACTCCAGGCGGGCAATTCGACTTTCGTAATAGATTTTGACCGTCGTTCCGTCTTCTACAGCTCGGGTCATATCGTAAATATCGATGTAGTCACCGAAAACAGCAGGCGTATTTTTATCTGTCAATTCAACCGGCGTTCCGGTAAAGCCAATATAAGAAGCGTTCGGCAACGCATCGCGCATATACTTGGCGTAGCCATACTTAATGGCCGCTTCGTCTTCCCCGGCAACCATTTCCGCCTGAAACCCGTACTGGCTGCGATGCGCCTCGTCTGCGATCACGATCACATTGCGGCGTTCCGTAAGTACAGGATACTTGTCTTCATTTTCATCAGGAGTGAACTTGTGAACCGTTGTGAAAATGATCCCGCCCGACTCCACCGACAAAAGCTCACGCAAATGAGTCCGATTTTCCGCTTGCTGAGGCGTTTGCCTGAGCAAGTCCTTCGACTTGCTGAACGTGCTGAACAACTGATCGTCCAGATCGTTCCGGTCCGTCACCACGACGATCGTCGGGTTGTTCAGCGTCAGAACAAGTTTTCCCGCGTAGAAAACCATGGACAAGCTTTTACCGGAGCCTTGCGTATGCCAGATGACGCCGATTTTGCGATCCCCTTCGTCCATCGTCGCACGTTCCGTACTTGCAATTGCCTTGTTGGTGGCATGGTATTGGTGGTATCCCGCCAATATTTTGAACAGATGCTCCCCATCGGTCTGAAACAGCACGAAATGCTTGATAATGTCGAGCAACCGACTTTTCTCGAACATCCCTTTCACAAGCACTTCAAGCTGGGGCAGGGAGGAGGGCGCCACGTCATCGCCGTCGATCGTGCGCCACATCATAAACCGATCTTCATTGGCGGTCAACGTGCCTACCCGCGCATTCACACCGTCACTGATGACCAGGAACGAGTTGTACGTGAACAGGGACGGTATCGCTCCTTTATACGTCTGCATCTGATTGTAGGCATCGCTGATCCCGACTTCTTCGTTGGAGGCGCTTTTCAATTCAAATACGGCGATCGGCAATCCATTTACGAACACGACGATATCCGGGCGCTTCTCTCCCTGATTTTCAACAACGGTAAACTGGTTGACGACCAGAAAGTCGTTGTTGTCGATCCGGTCCGGGTCGGTGTCGAACAGCCATACTTTCTCTGTCGGATATTCGCCGTTGGCGGCTTGATACTGCACATCGATTCCATCGGTAATCATCTTCTGGAACGCCTTGTTATTGATCAACAAGCTGGGACTGCGCGGCACTTCAACGACCCGAATCGCTTCCTCGATGGCTTCGCGCGGCACATGCTTGTTGATGCGAATAAGCGCCTCGCGCAGCCGGTCTTTCAGGATGACGTCATGGTAAAATTGCCGTTCGGGGTACTCCCCTTCGGGAGAAATATCCGGACCGTAAGCTTTCTCGTAGTTCAGTTCTTCGAACCATTCCAGCGCGGCCTGCTCTAGGTCGCTTTCGGTATAGGATGTGGTATAGTAGGCCATCGTTGCACCTCCTTTATGTTAGGGTTGGTATATTGCACTGCTTTCCGCAGCCATTGGCAGATCGGGAGCGCTGTGATCCTGCTCGACAGGGACGCGGATCTCGCCAGACATGAGTTTGGGGAGAAGGGTGTCGCGGACTCTTTCCAAATAAAACGATTCTACCGAAAGTTGGATCATTTTATCGACAATTGGTTTAAATATATCTGTTGCTTTTTGGTAGTTATTTGGGTCCGGTATAAGTACCTTAGCTTCTTTAAGGTCATTACGTTTTATATGTCCCATCGTGGTTGCTTTATCACTTGCAATACGTCTAAATCTTTCAATGTGATGCTTAGTCCAATAATAATAGAACCATTTATCATAATTTTTCGATGTAACCTTAAACAAGTGCTGATTTAATCCACCGATTCCGCCACACCACAGTTTTATATCCAAAGTTCCTGACCAAGAAAAAAGTACATCGCCATTATTTACAATATACTTCTTATCAATATTCGGACTTGCTTTATCACTATCACTATTAGTTCTACCTTGATTCAGTTCTCTAATCTTTATAACTGGAATGAACTGCTCCCCATCAGGCCTATACTTTTGCATTGCTAATCCGTTTAGGTAATCAGCGATTCCATCCAAGCAATCCAATTTCCAACCCCTCGGAATCAACCCCAACTCACTTTCCTCAAACTCGCCGCCGCTTGACTTATACGGTTCGCCGTTTTCATTTGGAAACTCGAAGTCCACAAACCACCGCTTAAAAATGGCTTGGGCCATTTCTTCAAGGTTTTTGTTGATGGCGTTGTTGAGTTCGATTTTATCGTCCAATGCGTTTAAAATATCTACGATTCGCTGTTGTTCATCAAGAGCTGGAAGAGGTATTTCTATATTCTTTAAGGAAGTCACTGGACGTGAAATCGCAGGGACCCCCGTAGTTGAAGTGTTCATCAACAAAGCATGTTGACCTATGTTAGACTTAAAAAAATAATAAACAAAGAGAGGATTCACCTTCTTTGTATTACATGTCAGTTTCATTTGACTTTGGGAAACGACATACCTTCTATACTTTGAATTAAAAGGGATTATTCCAACCTGCCCTAAAGTACCTCTGTGAGTGAACACTAAGTCCCCAGGGAAAGCATTACTGGATTTAAGTTCATCCGCTTTTTCCTCAGTTATATATACATATTCCTCTTCATATAGCTTCCCTTTAGAAAGATTTATACCTCTGATAACAGGAACGCCCCTAGCTACAAAGTTTTCTGTTTTAATATTTGAACCGAATGGTCCCATTGCTATTGCATTAGAGATATCTGCTTTAATTTCGTCTACCTTCTTGATTTTCCACTCAAAACTCAAACCCAATCCCCCCAAGCCGCTTGCGAATTTCATCCTCTAGTTGCCGGGACTTGGCGAACTGCTCCGCCAGCTCCGATGTCAGCCGTGCCATTTTATCCTCGAACGGTTCTCCGTCTTCTTCCACATCTTCGATGCCTACATAACGCCCAGGTGTCAGGATATACTCGTGCTCTTGTACCTCTGCAAGTTTCGCCGCTTTGCAGAAACCTTTCACATCTTCATACTGTCCAGCATCCATCTGTCCCCACCATGCGTGGTACGTATCGGCGATCTTCCGGATATCCTCCGTACTCAACTCGCGATGTGTCCGATCCACCATATGGCCCATTTTGCGAGCATCGATAAACAGGATTTCACCACGGCGGTCCCGAAAGCCCTTTGGCGCTTTATTTTTGGCAATGAACCAGAGACAAACCGGAATTTGCGTAGAGTAGAACAACTGCCCCGGCAAGGTGACGATGCAATCCACCAAATCGGCGTTAACGAGCTTGCTGCGAATCTCAAACTCCGCCGTCGTACTTGTCGACATGGAGCCGTTCGCAAGTACAAAGCCTGCAACACCGCTGGGCGCAAGCTTGTTCACGATATGCTGAATCCACGCATAGTTGGCATTCCCAGCGGGAGGTACCCCATACGCCCAACGAGCGTCTTCTGTCAGTCGTTCGCCGCCCCAATCGCTGATATTGAATGGCGGATTCGCCAGGATGTAATCGGCCTTCAGGTTTTTATGTAAATCATTGTGAAACGTGTCCGCATGATGCTCTCCAAGATTGCCGTCGATGCCGCGAATAGCGAGGTTCATTTTGCACAACTTCCACGTTGTTGGATTCGACTCTTGCCCATACACCGCGATATCGCCGATGCGTCCCTGATGTTCCTCTACAAACTTCTCACTCTGCACGAACATGCCGCCGGACCCGCAGCAGGGGTCGTATACGCGGCCCTTGAACGGCTGAATCATCTCGACGAGCAGGCGCACAACGCTGTTCGGGGTGTAGAATTCGCCACCATTCTTGCCTTCCGCGCTAGCAAATTTGCTAAGGAAGTACTCATATACCCGACCCAAAACATCCTTCGAGCGGCTCTCTTCATCGCCGACCTTGAACGAGAACAAATCGATCACTTCGCCAAGACGAGTTTTATCCAGCGCCGGCCTAGCGTAATCTTTCGGCAGCACGCCTTTCAGCGACGGGTTTTCCTTCTCGATGGCAATCATTGCATTATCAATGATCTGCCCGATTTCCGGCTTCTTCGCATTATCCTTGATATGGCTCCAGCGCGCCTCCTTCGGCACCCAGAAAATGTTCGCCGCCACGTATTCATCCCGGTCTTCCGGATCGGCATACGGTTCATTTTTAAGCGCTTCGTACTTCTCTTCAAATGCATCCGACACATATTTCAAAAATAGCAAGCCGAGCGCAACATGCTTATACTCCGCTGCATCCATGCTGCCGCGCAGCTTATCGGCCATGCTCCATAATTTTTCCTCGAATCCAATGTTCGCTGTTGCCATGATCCTAAATTCCTCCTCAGTAGAGTTGCTCGTATAACTGGCTCTTCACTTGTTCCCAGCGGTTCGCCGCTTCTCGGACAACTTCTTTATATCGTTCTTTCTCCCGGATATATTGCTGTACTAATTCTTGCTGTTTTTCTTCCGGTACCAGGGGCAATTCCAATTCCGCCACATCCGCCGGGTTCAGATTCATTACAGTCGTCCCCCGCTGGAAGCTTTGAATAAGGGCTGTTCCAACAGGGCTTTCCAGAAACATTTTGGCAAAATGGCTCTTGATTGCCGACTTGAATCGGATCACGATCATATTCGATGAGGCGATGACCACCCCTTCGGTCTTCGGAAACACAGCCAGCTTGATCACGGTGCCGCGGCATGTCATAACCAGATCGCCTGGGAGAATCTCGTAACGCTTCACTTTCCGCTCTTCCTCGTCAATCGTTTCAAGCTGATCCAATAGCACTTCGCCGTCATCCAGATTGGATATATTCAGCACCTTAATGTTCCCAGGCTTTAGATCCTGCTTAAGAATCGATTTTCCCCGAAAAATTTCTGCCACATCGCGCAACTTCACTTTCGGGGTTGCCGCCTGCTGAAACGAACGAAGTATATCCTGATCTTCATCCAGCAGCAGTTCGATTCGCCAATGATCCAGCTCTCGGAACCGATCCGGATGGATGGTAATCTCCCGTTCCCCCACAAGCTTTGACTTCTCCATATGGAGTCGCCCGAGGATCACCTCTTTCACAGGCACTTTGCCGAAGTCAACCTGATAGGTCTTGATAGAAGTGTAGGGACGAAACAAGCCGTCCGGAAGCGAATAGATCGTTTGCACCGGCGCCTGTTCATTCATTTTCTTCCGCCAGCTGGCGATCGCGCCGGATTGAAACAGCATCCGTGCAGGAAAGGTCACGCTCAATCTCCCGCCGTCTTGCAAGAGTGGAAGGAGGTAGCTGGCCGCTGCGCCTTCGGATTCCCGAACCGCGACATCGTCATCGTTCATCTTCATACCAAAATTCGGCATCGCCAGGATCGCTTCGAATTGATGTTCTGCAGGCAACGGTTGATAAATGGACCCTTGAACGATGCGGATATTGGAATAGGGCTCGAAATACGTTTTGAACAATCTGCCGATGATGTAGTTTTCCGTTAACAATGTGATTGTCCATGGTCGATGGTAACATTTCGTTTCGATAAGTCCTTTGATATACTTTTCAGCTTCTGCAAACAGGATGTTCGTGCAACCATGTCGCTCACACTGATCGACAAACCGCTCGACGATTCCCGGATGGACGACAATGCTCCCTGTAACACGATCTTGTTGGATGGTTAGCATGGCGTATTCCAACAAGTCCATATCCTTGCCTGCATGGTATAATTTATAAAATAAATCCCGATCGCCGGGAAAATGGCCTAATTCTTTGTCTAAGGCTCGTTCCTTCATCCACTGAAACAGCTTCTCAGGTTCTGTCATTAGCTCCGTTTCGGCCAACTGTTGCTGTTCCAGAAGTTGTTGCGTCCGTTTCACTCGAATGGCCTCGCGAAGCAACTGATCACGTGTTGATATATCATGGAGCAGACAGATATTCCAGAACGATTCAATCAATTTATCACCTTCTTTCAAGATAAAAGTTAGGTTACTTCCTTATTTTATAATCGAGAAATTTATAACAAGAAGATTCGGGATTAGTCCCTTTTGATCAACATAACTTCTACCCAAATACTACCACGGATAAATCGAGTATTTCAATACTAAATTCAGTTCAGTATTCACCGGGAATTTGATTGAATTTTTTATTGGCTCTGGACATTTTTAATTTACAGATTACGGGATATTTTCGTTAAGATTGCATCGTAAAAAACTACGAAAAATCCGAGAAACTCTTTGCCGCACTTAGTTTTGTATCTTCTCGTCTTAAATTCCGGTTTCATCACGAGTGATAAGAATCATAGTGGATTAACATGCGAAAACCAGTGAAATGATGAATTCGGATAATGGTGTTGTTGGAAAACTGGAGAAAATTAATAAACAAGGGATTAGCTAGGGATCACAGCAACAAAAATGAAAAAAGCCGAGGAAAACTCAGGAGTGACTCTGAGTTTCCTAGGCTTTTTGATACCGACTCCATAATCTTTAGATCGACTTCACAATCCTTGTGGCGACTTTAATTACTTGTTATAGATAGCACCAATTTTATTTCCTCTTACTCCACCGTCACGCTCTTCGCCAAGTTCCGTGGCTTGTCGACGTCGTTGCCGCGAGCCAGGGAAGCGTAGTAAGCGAGCAATTGGAGCGGTACGACCGACAGGGCTGGTGTTAGCAGCGGCAGCGTCTTCGGAATGGACAGCGCTTGGTCAACCGACTTCAGCAGGTCAGGCACATGCTCCTCGTGCGTGATCGCCATGACTTCTGCGCCACGCGCTTTTACTTCCTTGATGTTGCTGACGGTTTTCTCCAGCACAGATTCCTGGGTTGCCAGCGCAATCACCGGAACGCCTTCTTCGATTAAGGCCAGGGTGCCGTGCTTCAACTCACCGGCAGCGTACGCTTCAGAGTGAATGTAGGAAATTTCCTTCAGCTTCAGCGAACCTTCCTGCACGACGGAATAGTCGAGACCGCGACCGATAAAGAACAGATGCTCATTGCTAGCAATTTGCTCCGCATAAGCCTTCACCACATCGGCCTGAGCCAGCATGCTTTCCACCTGCTCCGGCAGCGACTGCATGGCCGCAATCACATGAGCCACTTGATCTTCGCTTTGCGTACCGCGAACCTGAGCCATGTACAGAGCAAGCAGGTAAAAGGCAATCAACTGGGACGTATACGCCTTCGTCGAAGCGACGGCGATTTCCGGACCAGCGAGCGTAGCGATCACATCGTCTGCATCGCGGGCAATCGAGCTGCCAACCACGTTGGTGATCGCCAGCACATGGGCACCGTTTGCTTGCGCTTCACGCAGTGCTGCCAGCGTATCGGCCGTTTCGCCCGATTGGCTGACAACGATCACGAGCGTATCCGGCGTAATCAACGGCGAGCGGTAACGGTATTCCGAAGCGACGTCCGTCATCACCGGAATGCGTACGAGTTGCTCGATCGCCGTCCCGCCGACCAGACCGGCGTTATAAGCCGTACCGCAAGCAACGATATGAATCGCTCTCAGGCTGCGGATCTTCTCGTCCGTCAGTTTCAAGCCAGGCAACACGACTTTGCGTCCGCTTTCGTCGATGCGGCCCAGCATCGTGTCCCGGTAGGCCTTCGGCTGCTCGTGGATCTCTTTCAGCATGAAATGATCGAACCCGCCTTTTTCCGCGGTGACAGCGTCCCAATCGACACGAATCATTTCCCGAGAAATAAAATTCCCTTCGATGGTCATCAGTTCGACAGAATCCTTCGTCAGCACCGCCATCTCGCCATCGTTCAAAATATAGACGTTCCGCGTGTAATTCAACAACGCAGGAATGTCGGAGCCGATAAAGTTCTCGCCTTCGCCAAGACCAATGATCAACGGGCTAGCTTGACGGACAGCCACCAGTTTGTCAGGTTCATACTCCGTCAGCACCCCAAGTGCAAAAGCGCCGCGCATATAGCTGATCGCCTTCTGAACCGCCTTCACGATATCGCCTTGATACTCGCGAGCGACCAGATGGGAAATGACCTCCGTATCCGTTTCAGAAACAAAGACATACCCTTGACTGATCAGCTCTTCCTTCAATTCCAGATAGTTTTCGACGATCCCATTATGCACGACAGAAAATTTCTGGGTATGATCGGTATGCGGATGAGAATTCACGTCAGACGGTTTGCCGTGCGTAGCCCAACGGGTGTGACCAATCCCGGCCGAACCCTTGAGCGGTGCATCCTCCAGCTTGGATTCCAGGTTCGCCAGACGGCCGAGCGATTTTGCAATCTTCAGCCCCTCCGACGTAAACACAGCAATCCCTGCGGAGTCGTACCCGCGATACTCCAGTTTCTTTAATCCCTCAAGCAACACCGACTGCGTATCCCGATTCCCAATGTATCCAACAATACCACACATAATCATTTATCCTCCGTTTCATTCTTACAAGATGGTTTTTTGGCCGTAAGAAATGAAACACGGAAGAAGCCTTACGCGGTACACCGAGACAGAACTATTCAATTGTAAAAAAATATATCCAACCAATCATCAACAGATTGATCATCACTCAAACGTTACGCAACTTTCATTCATTTTTTCACGAATGTCCAGATTGCTCCGTCTACCGCGGCTCTTTCCGCGTCACTTGCTTACGTACATTCATGAACGATCTATGAATGTGATTATCCATCTGCCCGCACGGTTTGTGGGAAAGGTCGCCCCATCCTTTTGCCGATACGGTTACGGTGCGATGCAGCACCGGGAGGCCCCCGCCGAACATTCCGAACACCTCCACCTCGTCAACTTCGCTTTGCCGTACGCTTGAACCGATAATAACGCCTCAAGGATTCACCGTTGTCGCTGCAAGCCAGCCTTCCGCCCCTGCTTCTCAACAACGTTCCCTTGATCGCGCCGATTTCCTAAATCGGTCCAAACGAAACGCGCACAATGAAGTTCTGGCGCTTAAAATCCGGTAAACCTAACTACCCTCACTTTCTCTGCTCGAATATGCTTAATTATATGCACCTTCACACGATTTGGCAATGATCATCTTGTCCTGATTCGTCGAACCGTGTTTTTTACCCTATTGGCCTAGAAAAAAACGGGAATTCCTTCTCCCGTCGAGCTTGTCCCCCTGTACCCTAATGGAACTTAAGGCTCTAATGTCCCTTATTCGCCCTTCATTTCCCTTTTCGCCCGACACTTTGCACCATGATCCCTTTCCGTTCAGATCTGGGTGAATACGCACCCGAATGAGGCATTTAATGCCCTTAAGTTGCACCTGCTTTTCACCTCTCCTCAACCTGATGCAACCGGATAATCGTCAAAAAGAGAGCCAAACAGACGCCCTCTCCCTAGCAAAAACCGCCCGACAGGCATCCTCACCCGTCCGGCGGTTCTCAAAGTCCTATATCATGAACCAAACAATCAGGTCGTTACACCAACTGCTTCTCTACAACCTCTACAATTTGCGCGACCAGCTTCTCCAGCTCCGCTTTCTCCGGCCCTTCGGCCATAACGCGGATGAGGGATTCCGTTCCCGACGGCCGAACCAGCACGCGCCCGTTATCGCCCAATTCTTGCTCTACTTCCGCAATCGCTTCAGCAATCACAGCGTTACCCGCGAACTTGCTCTTGTCCTGTACGCGAACGTTCACCAACACCTGCGGATACTGCTTCATGACCTTCTTCAGCTCGCTAAGCGGCTTGCCGGAAGCCAGCATCGTATCGACCAGCTGAATCGCCGTCAAAATGCCATCCCCGGTTGTATTGTAGTCCAGGAAAATCACGTGACCGGACTGCTCCCCGCCCAGATTGTAGCCGCCGCGCAGCATTTCCGCCATAACATAGCGGTCGCCTACTGCGGTTTGCTGGGTAGCCAGCCCCAATTTCTTGGCCGCTTTATAGAAGCCAAAATTACTCATCACTGTCGAGACAACCGTGCTGTCTTTCAGCTTACCGGCTTTGTTCATCGCATCGCCGCAGATGCACAGGATATAGTCGCCGTCCACTTCTTGACCTAGCTCGTCAATCGCAATCAACCGGTCCGCGTCGCCGTCGAACGCAAGCCCTACATGAGCGCCAAGTCGAACGACTTCTTCCTTCAGCCGCTCCGGATGCGTGGATCCGCAATGATCGTTAATGTTGAGCCCGTTAGGCTCAGCTGCCAGCGTATGCACTTCGGCTCCCAGCTCGCGGAACAATCTTGGTGCCAGCTCATAGGCCGCCCCGTTCGCGCAATCCAGCACCACCTTCAGCCCTTTAAACGAGGAGTTGATCGTCGTTTTCAAGTGCTCAAGGTACTTCAGCTTCGATTCATTGTCCACCGTCACGGTCCCCAAGTCGCCGCCGATCGGCCGCGGTAACTCGTCGACAGCCTTGTCGAGCAGTTCTTCGATTTGCAGCTCCGTTTCATCCGACAGCTTAAAGCCGTCACTGCCGAAGAACTTAATCCCGTTATCCTCCACCGGATTGTGGGATGCGGAAATCATGACGCCCGCGTCCGCTTTAAGCAAGCGAGTGAGATAAGCAACCGCAGGTGTCGTCACGACGCCAAGTCGAATTACTTCGGCGCCAATCGACAACAGCCCCGCCACCAACGCAGACTCCAGCATTACGCCGGAAATACGCGTATCCATACCAATGACAACCTTGGGCTTAGGTACCTGCCCTGCAAGCACATAACCGCCGCAGCGGCCGATCTGGTAAGCCAGTTCTGCTGTTAATTCTTTATTCGCAATTCCTCTTACGCCATCCGTTCCAAAATACTTCCCCATGATTTCACTCCTTCAACTGTTTGCCAGTACCGCACCGTTCTCCTCATCTCCCAGGAGGCGTCTGACCGGTCTATGTTCGTCGTTGTCTGCTTATGTTCATGTTACGTGCCATTACCGTTCCCTGAGGTATCGTCGTCTGTCGCATTGCTTCCATCCTCTTGATGAGATGGCGATCCATGCGATGATCCATTACCGGCTGGGCTTTGTGTACCGTCTGACGGATTTGGATGCTCCACAGGAACACCGGAGGTTGGATTTCCTTTCTCCGTCAGCTCCACGTCCACGGACAATGAAGTGTTCGGGTCGGCCAGAGCCACACCCTCCGGCAATTTAATCTCAATCGGGATCGTATGCGTCCCCGCCCCCAGATGTGCGAGATCAGCGGTCAACTGAATGTTCTCCGGCTGGAGCGCGTCCAACACCACGCTGGCCCCAATCACTGTCAGACTCAAGCTCGGCTCAGTTGGCCGGATCCACTTGACATCGTACATGGATCCGACATTTTTCAACGTGATCGGGATGTCGTCCAGCTGCTTCTGTCCTCCGGGCATTACATGCAATGTGATCGTGGCAGAGCTCGGCTCGATTTTCTCAAAACCTTTTGGAGGAGTCAAGTCCACCGAGTATTTAGTCTCATTCGAACCGTTATAACGGCTTAGATCCACCGTCAACGGATAGGAGGATATACCCTCCAACGCTTCCTTTGTACCGTATAGAACGACTCCCTCTACGTCAATATCCACATCGGTTAAGACGTATCCGGAAGGTAATTGCCCGGTTTTGCGTATTTCGATCGGCACATTTTTGTATAGCTTATTGATTGGGATGTCTACAACCACGGAACTAGGTGAAATCTTCGCATTCTCCATGGGCATCCCTTGCTTATCATATGCTGTCAGTTTGACGCTTTTGCCTTTAACGGATTCCTTCAGTCCCGTCACATCCACCGTACCTTCGACTTTGCTCAGCTCCTGCGCCTCACTCGCCGGCAGGGTCACATCAACGGTGCCGCTCCCGGCAACAATTGGCGTCCCAAGCACTAAACCGTCGGCCGGCTCCCCTTTCGTGACAATGGTCACGGGAATCGTCCGGGTTTCCTTCGCTTCAATCGTTACCTTTACGATGGAGGGTTCCATGGAGACCAGTTGGACCCCAGGAGGAAGCTCATGGGTTAAAGGAAGGGTAAATGTCCCAGGTCCCAGATTTTCCAGATTTAGCCTCGCCTTATAATCCGAGAAATTCGTCGTCAAATCGATCCGTTTCCCCTTCACTTCCATACGCACGGTGCTGGGATCCAGATCGTACAAAACGTATTTGTCCTCGTCAAATCCGGTCACTTCGATTTTGACGTTGTCGATGTAACGCGACTGCGCCAAGGTAGTGGAGTCTACGGGAGTCCCGCTGTCCAAATGAACCATCGCCCACAACATGATACTAAACACCAGCGCAAGGACCTTGGCAAAATTGTTGTGAGTTAGCCATTTATCCATTTTTGTCGGCCTCCTTCCGTCTACGGAACGGGCTGCGCTTATCTTGGGTGCGCGAGTTCGGACCTAATTCCGCATACAGCTTGGAAATCAACGACTCCTCGTTAATGTCCCTGACGACCTGACCGTCAATCGCAAGCGAAATTTGTCCCGTCTCCTCCGATACGACGATCGAGACAGCATCTCCGACCTCACTAATTCCGATCGCTGCCCGGTGCCTTGTACCCAACTCCTTACTGATGAACGGATTCTCCGACAGCGGCAAATAACAGGCGGCCGCAGAGATCCGGTGGCCTTGAATAATCACGGCTCCATCATGAAGCGGCGTATTTGGGATAAAGATGTTGATCAGCAGCTGCGAAGAAATAATCGACTGCATCGGAATTCCCGATTCGGTATATTCATTTAACCCCGTATCGCGTTCAAACACGATCAGAGCCCCAATCTTCCGGCGCGATAAATAATTCACGGCTTTAATAATTTCACCGATCTCTTTGCCAAACTCTTCCTCGTCCGCGCTGTTTCGCCCGAACAGCTTGCCCCGGCCAAGCTGCTCCAGCGCACGTCTAAGCTCCGGTTGGAAAATAATGAAGATCGCCAGCACGCCAAACGTAAACATTTGATTCATCAGCCATTTCAGCGTATACAAGTCGAACCAGGTACTTACGGCCCAAATAAAGACCAGAACTAAAATTCCCTTGAGCAACTGAACGGCCCGTGTTCCGCGGACAAGCAAAATCAAGTGATATATTATATAGGTAACAATTAGGATATCGATGACATCCTTAATGGTATCCTGCCAAGTCAAATTCGCAAAATAGTTCATGCTGCGACCCCCGGAAAGTTCCTTGCGGACGTTTGGCCCGCCAACAAGGAAACAATATGTACAGCTTCATTCACGCCTGTCTCTATAAGTTTCCCCTAAATACTAGGTTATAACGTTCACATGTCAGATGCAAGCGTCCAGCAAAAATAGGTTCATTTCGTAACGATTGCAAATTTTTACCTGGTCCCAAAAAATAAAAAAAGCGCCAATTCCCGATGGAAGGGCGCCCAAAAACTCATTATCGCCTTACGATCACCTAGAGGCGACTTCCGTAAACGTATTAATGATCCGGTACCAGATCCAGTCCAGCGCTTGATCGATCTGTTTAACTTCGCCCGAAATATGCGCCGTGGAGGCTTGGTAATAGGAGCCATCAATTACGGTTAGGTTGCCTTGAACTTCACCATAGATTTCGGCTTTCCCGTTCTCAATGGTCAAGTTCCCGGCAATCACGGCGTCACTTGGTACCGTGACCGTATCGCCCTGAATGATGACCTGATCCAGACCCGCTCCTTTTACGACCAGCTGATCGTCGCTATCCCAAAGCGATACCGCGCTGAATAACATCACCAGCAAGAACATTGCTGCCGCTGTCAACGCCGGATGGCGTCTGATCCACTGGATCCATGCCTGCTGTTTGGGTTGACTTGGAATCTGACTGATGATCCGGTTCACCAGTTCATCGGGAGCCGAGATGTTGCTATGCTGCTTGATGGTGGCAAACAACATCATTTCGGTTCGTTCCAATTCCCTGAATTCCTTGAGGCAATCCGGACACTCGTCTAGATGCTGCTTCAGCTGTTCGGCTTGGTCGCGGCTTAATTCGCCGTCCAGATAATCATGCATCAAAGATGAGGCATGTTTGCATTCCATATCAGCCAATCCTTTCAGTAGTATCAATCTATGCGAAATGCGGAAGGCACGGCTAAGATCATAGTCGTCCTACATCCTACCTTACAATACGTAATGCTACAGAATTCGTTTCAAAAAATAATTCCCCGGGCGGAGCCCAAATTTCAGAGCATTTTATGCTCCAGTTTTTTACGTAAAAATTCGCGTCCGCGGTGAACCCGCGTCTTCACCGTGGTCACCGGCATATCCAAAACTTCGCTGATCTCCTGCAGCGACAGTTCCTGCAAATAACGGAGCACGATCACCGACTTATATTTGGCAGGCAAGCCTTCGATCGCTTGATGAATCGTTAGCTGCGTTTCCGACAGCAAGTATTCCGTTTCCGGTGTCCGTTCATCCCCAGGAATCAGAGTGTATCCGTCCAAGCCATCCTGATCGTTCATCTCCGCGTCCAAGTAATAACTTGGCTTCCGCTTACGCAGTCGGTCAATACACAAGTTCGTCGCGATCCGGTAAATCCAGGTTGAGAACTTCTGTTTATCGTCGTAGCGGTTCCAGTGTTTATGTACCCTTAAGAACGTCTCCTGCACGACATCTTCCGCTTCGTGCCGGTTGGACAGCATCCGGTATCCGAGATGATAAAGCTTATCCTTATATAGATCAACAAGTTCGGCGAAGGCTTCCTGATCCCCTTTACGGGCCAGCTTCACCAGTCTTGCATCGAAATGTTCCACCACCATATTTTCCCCCAAATCGGTTGGAAGGGCTCAGGTACTTGTACCCTGCCTGTCCGGCTATTCGTCCCTTGGTCTAAGGCAATGTAATAGGTCGTCCTTGATCCGAATCCTGACCATTAAATCCTTGAAAGGGTACTTCCAGTCGTCGGCACTTCATTCAAATGTTAAAGCAACTTATCCCAAAATGCAATACATCCAGCCAAGCCAACAGCAAAAAAGCCGGACCTTCTTATGAAGAAGGTCTGGCTTGGCATCCCTATCCTGAGCCAATAATGGATCAGCCCGTATTCCGGAGTCCGGCAGCAATTCCGTTAATTGTAAGCAGCACTTCACGTAACAGTTCGGCATCATCCTGCCCTTTTTCACGCGCAGACCGCAATTCCGTTAACAGCTGCACCTGTAAATAGCTCAGCGGATCAACATAAGGATTACGCAATCGGATTGATTCTTGCAGGCCAGGAAGGTTGTCGAAAATTTCTGAAATCCCGCAAATCTTCAGCACCATTTCCCGCGTCAAATGGAATTCCTCTTCAATTTGACCCAGGATCCGCTCCCTCACTTCATCATCCTTGCACATCTTGGCGTATTCCTTCGCGATGACCAAGTCCGCTTTACTCAACGCAAATTGCAAGGTATCGATCACCGTGCGGAAGAACGAGAAGTTCTGATACATATCCTGAAGAACCTTGAGGTTCTCTTCATTATTTTGATAGAAATTATACAGGCCGGTTCCAGCCGCATACCATGCCGGGAACAAATACCGGCTTTGCGTCCAGGCAAACACCCAAGGAATTGCCCGCAAATCCTCAAACCGATCACTGTTCTTCCGCTTGGATGGACGGGAGCCGATATTCAGCTCACCCACTTCGACCAATGGCGTTGACTCACGGAAGAACTTCAAGAAATCCGGCTCTCGGAAAACCAGGTCCTGATATTTCTGAAGCGATGTCTCGGAAATGCCGCTCATGATCTCTTCCCAGCGTTGTTCTTCTGCGCTTGGCCCTTGATCTTGATGCAGCTTCGCTTGAATCGCTGCGGTGATCAGCGCCGAAGTCGCCTGCTCCAAGCTGCGGTACGCGATACCACGCAAGGAATAACGTGACGAGATCACTTCGCCTTGCTCCGTGATCTTGATACCCCCGCCGATCGTCTCCGGCGGTTGCACGAGGATGCTGCGGTTGAGCGGCATGCCGCCGCGGCCAAGCGCGCCACCGCGCCCGTGGAAGAATTTCAGCTTAATGCCAAATTCATTGGCCGTCGCTGTGATTTGTTTCAAGGCTACGCGCAGCTCCCAGTTTGCTGTAACTACGCCGCCGTCTTTGTTACTGTCGGAGTAGCCGAGCATAATTTCCTGGAGATCGTTCATCGCCGCCACCGACTCCCGGTAAATCGGCATGCTGAACAACTGACGCATAATGCCTGGTGCGGCGTGCAGATCGTCGATCGTTTCGAACAGCGGAACCGATTGAAGCGTGCAAACGACGGTACCGTCCGCTTCTTTACGGAACAAGCCTACTTCTTTCGAGAAGACCATGACCTCAAGGATATCGCTGGCCGCCTCTGTCATACTAATCAGGTAACTGGTGATACACTGTGTGCCGTATTCTTTTTGCGCCTGATACACCGTACGATATACGTCCAGACATTCTCTTGTGCTCTCCGAGTAATCCTGATAAGGAGAAGTTAATGGACGCGGGTCGTTTAACAACCGTTCCAACAGTTGAATCTTCTCTTGCTCCTCCAGCTCGGCATAGTTCTCCACAATATTCATTTTCGCCAAAATTTCCGTCATGGCGTTCTCATGCTCTTTACTGTGCTGACGGATATCCAGCGTGGCAGTATGGAAGCCAAACAGCTCCGCCTGACGGATCAGCTTCTTGATATGCGTATCCGCCACATAGTCTGCGTAGTGATGACGCAAGCTGCGGTCGATGATTTCCAAATCCTGGATAAATGCCTCTACGTTTGGATAACGCTCTGGCGTATCCTTTGTGCTATCATCCAGAACATTGTGCAGCTTCTCCGTCATATACGTCAGCTTAATACGGTAAGGTTCCTTCTCGTTGTTCCATTGCTGCGTTTTGCGCAGGGTCACTTGCAGGCGATCCCGCTGAATGGAAGCCATCAGCTCGTCCGTAACGTCCACGATGGTGGTGCTGAAGCTAAGGTGCTTGAACAAATCGGACAAAATCCGCTGATATTCGCGCACCGCCAGTTTACGTTGCATCCGCAACGTCTCCCAGGTCACGTCGGAGGTTACCGAAGGATTTCCGTCCCGGTCGCCGCCGATCCACGAGCCGAAGCGCAAGTACGTTGGGACGTGCCAGTAGTGCTCTGGATAGTATTTGGTCAGGCAGCGTTCCAGTTCTTGATAAACCTCAGGCAGCACATGGAATAAGGTTTCGTGAAAATAGTACATCCCATTTCGGACCTCATCCAGTACGGTAGGCTTGCGATCCCGCAATTCATCGGTCTGCCAAAGGGTAATGACCTCGTTAAGCAGCTTCTCCCGCAATTGCTCCCGTTCGCGGAAGGTCAGCGTGGGGTTATCCAACTGCATGACATCGTCAGCGATCCGTTTGTGGATGTCCAGAATCGCACGGCGCATCGCTTCCGTTGGGTGGGCGGTCATGACCAGCTCCAGAGACATGCCGCTCAGGAGCTCCTGAGCTTCGCTATAACTAAAACCCTGTTCCTTCAAATCGCGGACAGCGGCCTCGATCGTACCGCTCTGAACCTCTTCCCCTGCAGAACGCTCATAATCGCGTTTACGGCGAATGCGGTGGTTCTGCTCCGCAATATTCACTAATTGGAAATAGATCGCAAATGCACGAATCACCTGATGACGGATGCCGGGTTCTAAAGAATTGATCATTCCCTTAAACTCTTCATGTAACTCCGGTAAAAATACAGCCCGCAGGGATTTACTGGCTTCACGTATCTTCTCGACAATATCCAAGAGCTCATTGCCGCCCTGATGCACCAGGACCTCTCCTAGAATATTGCCCAAAAAACGAATGTCGCGCCGAAGCAGGTTATTCGAGTTGCCTTTACCTGCGGTAACCGTTAACTCTGTCATGTTTCTCCCCCTTTTCATCCCAATGCAGCATGCTAAATTCAGCATGGTCATGATCTTTGTCGGTTAGACCTAATGACGTGCGCCAAGCGTTTCCTAACATCATACAACAAACTGACCTGAAAATCTTCACTTAATTTGTAAGAAATTCTTGGACGCTATGACTGCGGATTCGATTCCGTCGCAACTTTACTTACCTTAACACGGTAAAGCAGTAAAACGCAAGGGTATAAGGCGTCGATAGAAAACTTTTATACCCGGGAGGAAGGCCGCAATGGTAATAAGGTTAAAATTATAACAAAAAACATCATCTTATCCGATGATGTTGCTGTTATGTATGGAGCGGGTGATGGGAATCGAACCCACGCTACCAGCTTGGAAGGCTGGAGTTCTACCATTGAACTACACCCGCACCTTAAAGAGATGGTCGGGATGACACGATTCGAACATGCGACCCCCTGGTCCCAAACCAGGTGCTCTACCAAGCTGAGCTACATCCCGTCAATAAGGTGAAATATGAAATTGAAAAAGTGG
>NZ_JALXVO010000028.1:0-53112 GCF_025151705.1 Paenibacillus sp. p3-SID1389
TAATTCTCATTTATTACTCACTCGTTGTTCAGTTTTCAAAGATCAAACCTTTTCTTTTGCCGTCGCTTCGTTTCAGCAGCGACCTTTATAATATATCACACTCTCTATTCTTTAGTCAAGACCTTTTTTTAAATCCATCATGTGGAAGGTCTTGGCCAGCTTGTCCTCTCGGAGAAGCGATTTATAATGTACCACAGATATTGAAGCCGCGTCAACTCCTAGATCATAGTTAATTTTAGGCCAACCAACAGCGCAACGCCGGGAAGGCCAAGAACCAATACCGTGCTTAAAGTAACCGGATTTAAAGGGATATACACTTCGGTCAATAATCCGGAGAAATTGATCACGTAAAGTCCAAGCGCCGCAAGCACGACATGTAACCCTAAGCGTGAAAGCCACACCAAACCGATTTTACGCGAAAATAAAATGTACAGTAACAGCGCCAATGACACAACCAAAATACCGATCAATACCAGCTTCATTTTTTCCCGCCTCCATATCAAACGGTCTTGAACTTAGCCAAAATAAGAACCATTCCGAAAGGCATCCCAATCGACCTTCGCCTGCTTCGCCGCCTTCAGTTGAATTTGATACCTGCGTTCAGCCGCCTCCAGGGTGTAGATCGCCACGTCCACTTCATCATGCCCTACCGCCTCCTGAAAAGCGATGCTGGCCCGCTCCCACTCTTTTAACGCGTTGATCACTTCTTCGTACAGTTCGCGCTTATATGCCATCGCATCTTTCCTGTGAGCCAGGTTCGAGCGCCCTACTCCCCAGCGCTTCAAGATCTTCAAGCCAATCGCCTCCCCATCCGTTTTTTACTTCATGTGTATCGGGGAAAGGACAAACTTAGAACCTTCGCATCGTCGAAAAAAGCAAAAAGAACCTTAAGCCCCAACGGAATTCAGGGCCTAAAGTTCTTTCGTTTCAAGCGATAGAAAAAAGACTAATTAATTTCTCGGCGTCCTTCTAACGCCTTGGATAATGTCACTTCATCCGCATACTCCAAGTCGCCGCCGACCGGCAACCCGTGGGCAATCCGGGTGACGCGGATATCAAAGGGCTTCACAAGACGGGAGATATACATCGCCGTCGCTTCCCCTTCAATGTTCGGGTTAGTTGCCAAGATAAGCTCCTTCACTCGTTCATCACTTAAGCGATTCAGCAGCTCCTTCAGCCGGATATCATCCGGACCTAGGCCTTCCATCGGCGAGATTGCCCCTTGCAGCACATGATAGTAACCATCAAACTCCTTCGTCCGCTCCATGGCGACCAGGTCCTTAGATTCCTGCACAACGCAAATCACGGAAGCGTCCCGCGTCTTATCCTGACAAATCCGGCACGGATCCGTATCCGTGATGTTACAGCAGATAGAGCAGTAATGAAGATTCCGCTTCACGCTGACCAGCGCTTTAGCGAAATCAATGACATCATCTTCCTTCATGTTCAGCACATGAAAGGCCAATCTGGCTGCCGTCTTCGGCCCAATACCAGGCAAATGAGTAAAAGCATCGATCAGCTTCGCGATCGGTTCGGGATAATACAATGGGGCCTTCTCCTTCAGTTCCTAGAATTAGAACAGGCCAGGAATTTTGATTCCGCCTGTAAATTTACCCATATCTTGGTTTGCCAATTCTTCCGCCTTCGTCAAAGCGTCATTCACTGCAGTCAACACCAAGTCTTGCAGCATTTCCACATCGTCTGGATCTACTGCTTCCGGTTTGATCGTCAAGTTCAGTACTTTTTTGTGACCGTTCACTTGCACGGTAACGACTCCGCCGCCCGCACTGCCTTCTACGGTTTTGTTGGCCAGTTCTTCCTGTGCTTTGAGCATTTGCTCCTGCATTTTTTTCACTTGTTTCATCATTTGATTCATATTGTTCATCTGCTTCACATCTCCTTAATTTGGTCTACATGCATATCATGCAATAAATGGAAAAATATAACCACAATCTGGTGCCTATCCCAAGCCATTCGTTGGGTTATTCCTTGATGACGACCAGATCATCCCCAAACATATTTAGCGCTTCGTCCACCCAAGGTTCCTTCCCGGATCCAGACGCGCCTTCCTCCGGTGGATGCTCCAGCTCGAACGGTTCACCGTCTGACCGTTCGCCCGCCCCTTGCAGCGCATCGTTCCAATCCTTCAGCATCATGGTGACCAAGTGATACGGTCTGCCCAGTTGACGCTCCAGGACCGCTTCAATGACTTGTTTATTGGCCGGCTTCTCGGTGGTCTCCCGGTGAATATCATTCTTAAACGCCACCAGCACATTATCTTCCAGAATGGATACAGGCTCTCCGTTCACGAACCACGCATGGACTGTAATTTTGGCATCCTTGACAGCCTGGAGTACTTGATTCCATTTTTGCTGGATGTCCAAGAACTCCGGGCTATTGCGGTTGGCCAGATACTGATCCATCCCTGCGGGGATTTTGGCTTTCGAGGCGACGCGCGGCGCAGGGCTTCGCGATGGGCGATTGCCTCCAGCCCCCGCGCCCGAGGCAGAACCGCCAGCGGCAAGCCCGCCCTGCAGCGCCCGCTCTAGCTTCGCCTCCAAGTCTGCAAGCTGGCGGCGCAGCTGTTGGACCTCAGAAGCATCGGCGGATGCTCCGGCCCCCGTTCCGGCACTATGGCCCCCTGTCGGACGCTCTTCCGCGCCATCTTTTCCCAACGTACAGATCTTCAGCAAAGCGACCTCAAACAAGGTTTGGGGTTGAACGGCATATTTCATTTCAGTCTGGTAGTGGTTAAGCGTATCGATGATTCGGAACAGCTGCGATTGGGTGAAGCCCTCGGCAATCTCCGCAAAATCCTGCGGATCCAACACACGTTCCGTCAACTTGTCCGCTTGCGGCACCATTTTGACCATCAGCAAGTCACGGAAATAGTAAAGCAGGTTCTCCATGCACTTGTCTGCGCTTTTGCCTTCCTGCATGAAGCCGTCGATCATCTGCAGCATCCCGCCGATATCGCCGTCAAGCAGCGTTTTGGCCAGCTCGGCAAACTGCCGGGAGGCGATGCCGCCGGTCATGTCCAGCACCTGCTGATAAGAGACCTTACGCCCTGAGAAGGAAGCAATTTGATCCAAAATGCTTAACGCATCCCGCATCCCGCCGTCGGACAATCGGGCGATATACTCGATGGCTTCCTTCTCCGCTTCGATGCCTTCTTGCTCGCAGATCATCTGCAGCCGTTCGCTTTGCTCTTCCAACGATACCCGGCGGAAGTCAAAACGCTGACAACGCGATATCACCGTAGCCGGCAAACGATGCGGTTCAGTGGTTGCCAGAATAAACATGACGTGTGGAGGCGGCTCCTCTAAAGTCTTCAGCAGCGCATTAAACGCTTCCGTCGTTAACATATGGACTTCATCGATAATATAAACTTTCTGCCGCACTTCCGTAGGGGCATATTTCACTTTCTCGCGCAAATCGCGGATTTCTTCAACCCCCCGGTTGGAAGCGGCGTCAATCTCAAGTACATCCATGACAGCACCGGCCGTGATTCTCCGGCATGCATCACACTCGTTGCAGGGTTCTGCTGCGGGTCCTTTTTCACAGTTGACCGCTTTGGCCAAAATTTTGGCCGCACTGGTCTTCCCAGTTCCACGCGGACCGCTGAACAAATAAGCGTGCGACAGCCGCTGTTCACGGATCGCATTCTGCAATGTGCGAATGATATGCTGCTGCCCCACCATGTCTTGAAACGACTGCGGCCGCCAAGCCCGGTACAGCGCAATATGCTCCATTATGCGGCACCTCTTTCTTTCCTTAAACGACGGTTGTCGTTCCCTTATTATACTATAGCCTTTTGGTCTATGTACAAAAAAAACACCCCTGTCCGCAGACAAAGATGTATTCTGATCAAGTATACACCGTGCACCTGTTATCGATCATTGCGATCCGAGCGGCACCTTTACGGCAAGACTCGAGACAGGCTGCCCTCCGGCACAGGCGTAGGACTGCTTATGGCTGCTTCCTTCCGGACCTGACCAGGTTCACAGGTACTCCTTGCGGAGGACCCGTCCGTCAACGTCTGCCGTAAAGACCGGCCTCACATCGGCAAGACCTCTAACAGGACTTCAACCTCGCTATAGCGGATTGCGAGTTACAGGGCACCGCTACCTCCCCATCTAGCACGGTGAAACTAAGTATAGCTCATGCCTGTATAAAATGCAACCGGAGGGAAGAAGTTGGCTTTACGACTTGGCTTATGCCTCGACTATCACTGAGTTGTGCGCGCTCTCTCATGCAACTCTAGTTATATTTTGCTATATTAATAGAATAAGGAAATGGGAAACTAGAAGTGCATGAGAGAGGGGAAACAAATGAAATTAATTGGGAAGCTCTTGCTGGGCATCACCCTGTTAGCCGGAGGCCTGGCCGGGATGCAGTCGCCCCGGGTTGAAGCGGCGTCACCGGTACGGATCCTGCTGGACGGATACCCGCTGAATTTTGCAGGTGAACCCATGATTGTAAACGGCACGACACTGGTTCCGTTCCGCTCCATATCCGAAGCGCTCGGCATCAACGTCACTTGGAACCAAGCTTCCAAAACGATCACCGCGATCAAAGGCACAGGTGCTGAAGCCATTCATGTGCAGTTAACGCTGAACAGCAAAACGGCGAAAGTGAACAACACCTCCGTTCCATTGGCGGTTGCGCCCCGGTCCGTTGGAGGCAATACGCTGATTCCGCTCAGCTTCTTCAGTCAGCAGTTCGGAGCCCAGGTCGGGTGGGACCAAGCTTCGCGGACCGTATCCATCGCCTCCCCGCAGGAACGGATGTACACGCTGGGGTTCTACGCCATCTCCTCCTTCTCGGAAGTCGGGGTGATTCCGAGTCTGGACGCTGTCGCTTTCGGCTGGAGCCGGATCAACGAGAAAGGGGAGTTTACGCAAACGGGCGACGTGTTTAGGCTCCCGCAACCCGCAGGGAACGTGACTGCGGACAGCCTTGTGAGTGACGCTGCCTCCGCACGAACCTTGCCGTATCTGATGGTCTTCGCCAGCGATGGGAAAGGCGAACTGACCCGGATCTTGGAGGATCCAGCCCTGCAGCAGCAGGCGATTACCGATATGGTGAACGCTGCGACAGCGAAGGCGTTTCAAGGAATTATGCTTGATTTCGAAGGACTGGGCTTAACAACAGAAAAGACGGCGACACGCCAGGCTTTCAACAGCTTCGTGAAGGAATTGTCTAAGCAAACCCGAACAGCTGGGTTGAAGCTGTCCCTGGCTCTGCACCCGTTGAACTCGTCCTATAAAGGCTATGATTATAAGACACTGGGGGCTCTGGCAGACGAGATTGTCATCATGGCTTACGATTACTTCCCAGGAAACAATAGCGGCCGGCCGCAGCCCGCAGACAAAGTAGACGAAGCGATCCGCCTTGCTCTTAACGAGACAAGTGCCAGCAAGCTCCTCCTGGGGCTAAATATGGACAGCGAGGATCAAACCAGCGTCAAAACGCTAACCGGGCTGGCCAAGCGCTATGATTTGAAGGGCATCGCTTTATGGCGGCTGGGCCTCATCAAGAGTGAAGAATGGAATAGTCTGAAGGAAACTGTGGAGTTTAAGAAGTAGATATCATCCTAGGCAGGTTGGAGATTTGAGGGCGGACCGCGGTCGGCTATCGTCTTCGACCTGTTTTTTTAGTTTGTACACTGCCTCCCGTCCCCGATCGCGACAGCCACCCCGGCTGATTTGTACACCGCCTCCCGCCCCCCGACCCCTGATCGCAACAGCGACCCTCTGAAATGCAAAAGTGCAGTTCATTTCGCCAATTTAGTATCATTTTGCCGTTTTAACTGCAAAAGTGTAGTCCATTTCCGCCTATTGTGGCTGAATTCCGCCTTTTCCGCCCTTTCGAACTGCGCTTTTACATTCCACCAAGCAAATCACTCCATGTTCGCTCAAATCAACTGCACTTTTACACTTAGCGACGGGGTATCGAGGGGTGGCAGCATAAGCTTAATTTTGTGTTAGCCGTTAGGCGACCAAGCCCATATTATCCACTCACCAATCAAACGCATCCCAATCCCGTCGTATCACCTCATACATCCGAACCCGGCCCGACTCACCGCTGGAACGCGCCTGTAGCCAGCCCATCTGGCACAATGCTGTAAATACCGCACCGCGGTCCGATGATTTACGCCAAGCTGCCTCTCTACATCCTTCGGGCGAATGGGTCTGCCTAACTGAACTGCTTGCAGCAACGCTGATTTCAAAGCCAGCCTGGGAAGCTTGTCCGTCTGCCGGGACGACTCAAATCTGCTTAATAGCATGCGAAGTAGCATGATGCAAACTTCCGGCTGCCGTTCCACATCGTCATAGGACAGGGAAACAACCCGATACCCCAACGCTTGCAGAAAAACCTCCCGGTTCAACTCCCGGCTATTACATCGTACGATCCATATCGCGAACATGCGGTCCAAAGCCTTTCACCTCAATAATGAGCTTCACGGCCCCCGTTAGCCAAGCAAAATCTGCAAAATACGGCCGCCCCCGCCAATCGACGATTTCGTATTCCGGATGCAGGTTGTCCAAATTCCCCCGCAAAGGCCACCATACATTGCGCAAAAACAGCTGCTCTCCATGCCCATGTCCCCGTTCCAATCGGTCTTTCCGTTCACCCGAACGGCGTTTACGATGCGTGTCCAACCACAACCGATGCGCCTGATCGAAGTCCATATGTTCTGTACACCTCCCCTTAATGGGCCCAATCATTACCGCCGAAAAAGAAAAAAACGCCCCCGCCCATCATCAGATTGGCAGAGACGTTCTTCGTCATTTCGCTTGTGCAAGGGTATCTTAGATACCGTATTTCTTTTTGAATCTATCCACACGTCCACCAGCATCCAGGAATTTCTGCTTCCCGGTGAAGAATGGATGGCAGTTGGAGCAAATTTCAACGCGCAGGTCTTGTTTCACGGAACCCGTCTCAAACGTGTTACCGCAAGCGCAAGTTACAGTAGTCACGTAATATTTCGGTTGAATTGCTTCTTTCATCTTCTTTCACCTCTTTCCGCCCTGAGCCTCAGTCGTGCCCAGAGTTATAATGACACATAATCGCATTATAGCACGGGCCCCTCGTTCACGCAATTGCCTGTTTTATCCGCCCACTTTGACACGGGCCAATTCCGCCGGCGGCACATGCGTATACGATCCGATGACCACGTCCGGCAGCTCCTCCTGAAAAATCTCAATCGCCTGCTTCATCCCAAGAATCTCCCCTTTGGCCGTCGGAATCAATTCCAGGTAGCTTTCGGGGTCGATGTTCAGGTTGCGCAGCTGAATCAGTTTCAGATTGGTGCGGCGGGCGAAATCAATCATCGCTTCGATTTCTTCCTCCCGGTCCGTAACTCCAGGGAAAATCAAATAGTTGATCGAGGTATAGACCCCTTGATCCGCTGCATACTTCAACGATTTCTCCACATTCGCGAGCGTATAGCCGCGCGGTTTGTAGTAGGCGTTGTAGTGATCGTCCAACGCGCTGATCGTGCTGACCCGCATTAGATCCAAGCCGGCATCCACGATCCCGCGGATATGATCGGTAAGCCCCGCGTTGGTATTGATATTGATATACCCCATGTCCGTCTGGCGCCGCACCTCGCGAATCGCCTCGATGATCAGCTTAGCCTGCGTGGACGGTTCCCCTTCACAGCCCTGGCCGAAGCTGATAATCGACTCCGGAGTCTTCAGATGCTCTAGCATCACTTCCACCAGTTCTTCGACACGCGGGCGAAAGTTCATCCGCGTCTGCGGCGAAACAAATCCGCTGTCATCCGGTTGCTCGGAAATACAGCCGAAGCATCCCGCATTACAGGAATAGGAGACGGGGACGGCCCCTTCCCAGCGGTTCAAAAACGTATTGGAGGCGGTTAGGCATTCATAACCTAACGCGCAATTCGATAAATGTTCGTACAGCCGATTCTCCGGATAACGGGAGGTGTAGGCATTCACTTGATTTTTGAGCTCAAGAGGATCACAATTCAGCGGATTCCACTTCTCGGGATCGTCCGACAGGCGCGCTGTCACGTAAAACTGACCGTCCTTCCAAACCACCGCAGAATACCCGAACAAAGGCAGTTTATAATTCTTGTCCGTCTTCACATACCCCGGCAAACAAAGGCGGGTATAGCCTTGCGGAAGCAGAGCGCCGACCGCCTGGACATTCCCGGGGAGCGGCTTCATTTCGCCGGTTTCCGGGTCCATCCCGATCGGCCGGGTGGACGGCAAGCCCACCAATGTCGCCCCTTCAGGAAGCGGAATCAGCTCATCCTCCATAATCTCCACGATCATGTCCGCACTGCGGGCTAAGCCGTACAGCGACGGATGATCATAGACCTGTCCTTGTTCATCTGCATACACTAAGTACATGTTGTTCTCCTCTTTGTATTCATCGTTGGAAGCCAAGCAAGCCCCCCGAGAGATCTCTTTAAACCGTAGTATTTTGCGCGGTGCCAGCGCCCGTAGAAGCCGAACTCGACCGTGAGGAGGTAGAGCCCGACCGTACCGGACGACGCGCCCCGCCGTTGCCGCCACCCGAAGGGTTGTTCCCGGAAACATCAAAAGAAGCCAGGAATTCGGCGTTGGTCTTGCACTCGCGCAGCTTTTTGAGGAAGCCTTCCACAAAGTCGTAAGAGTCGGTCATATTCTTCCGGATCGACCAGATCGTATCCAGCTCTTCTTTGCTCAGGAGCACTTCCTCACGCCGCGTGCCGGAGCGGCGAATGTCGATAGCCGGGAAGATCCGGCGTTCCGCCAATTTCCGATCCAGGTGCAGCTCCATGTTCCCCGTACCCTTAAATTCCTCATAAATAATATCGTCCATCCGCGAACCGGTATCCACCAATGCCGTTGCCAAAATCGTCAAGCTGCCGCCCTCTTCCACATTCCGGGCCGAGCCGAAGAACCGCTTCGGACGATGGAACGCAGCCGGATCGATCCCCCCGCTGAGCGTACGTCCCGACGGCGGAACCACCAAGTTATAGGCACGGGCAAGACGCGTAATGCTATCGAGCAAAATCACAACGTCCTTCTTGTGCTCCACTAGCCGTAAAGCGCGCTGCAGCACAAGCTCCGCCACCTTGATATGGTTCTCCGGCAGCTCGTCAAACGTAGAAGCGATCACTTCGCCTTTGACCGAACGCTGCATATCGGTAACCTCTTCCGGACGTTCGTCGATCAACAATACGAATAACTCAATGTCGGGATTGTTGGTGGAGATGCTGTTGGCGATTTCCTTCAGCAGCAAAGTCTTCCCTGCTTTAGGCGGCGCCACGATCAAACCACGTTGGCCGAGTCCGACCGGAGCAAGCAAATCCATAATGCGGGTGGATAAATGATTTGGGGAAGTTTCGAGCACCAATTTGGTCTGCGGATAGAGTGGAGTCAGCGCTGGAAAATGCAGACGTTCCGCCGCAATGGCCGGGTTCTCGCCGTTGACGGCGTTGACTTGCAGGAGGCCGAAATACCTCTCATTTTCCTTCGGTGTACGGCACTTCCCGGAGACCAGATCCCCGGTGCGCAGATCAAATTTGCGGATTTGCGATGCGGAAATGTAAATATCCTCCGTGCTGGGCAGATAATTGATCGGTCTGAGGAAACCGTACCCTTCCGGCAAAATCTCGAGCACGCCTTCCATAAACATCAGACCGCTTTGTTCAGCCTGTGCCCTTAAAATAGCAAAAATCAATTCTTTCTTCTTTAATTGGCCGTAATAAGGGATCTGATATTGCTTCGCCAGCTTGTACAGCTCGGTAAGCTTCATCCCTTCCAGATCGGCGATTTGAAGATCCATATTAAAATAACCACCTATTCAATTTTATTGAAAACTATGAAGTATCGCGTAATGATAGACTTATTCGCCTATTATGCCCTATCCTTGGCAACTTATGCGCGAAAACGGAAAGTTATTCTTCCATCTCCCGCCAAACATCTGCACCCAATGCACGTAAGTTCGGCACCAGATGGTCATACCCCCGGTCAATCAACTCCACGCCAAAGACTTCTGTCGTGCCCTCCGGCACCGTGAGTCCAGCTACGACTAGCGCTGCCCCGGCACGCAAATCAGCCGCTTTCACCTTCGCCGCATTCAGCGGTCCGCCTTCGATAATGGCAGAACGGCCTTCGACGCGGATTTTCGCGCCCATCCGAACCAGCTCCGGCACGTGCTTAAACCGATTGCTGTAGACAAAATCGCTCAGCACGCTGACTCCTTTCGCCTGCGTCAGCAGACTAGTCATCGGCGATTGAATATCTGTCGGAAACCCAGGGTAGACTAATGCCTTGACATCAACATGATGGTATTCTGGTTGTCCGATCACCCGAATGCTTTCGTCCATCTCTTCCACATGAGCGCCCATTTCCAGCAGCTTGGCGGTCAACGCCTCCAAATGCTTAGGAATCACGCCGTCGATCAAGACATCGCCCCGGGTTGCCGCAGCAGCAATCATGTAAGTTCCAGCTTGGATCCGATCGGGAATGATAGAATGGCGGCAGCCTTTCAGTTCCGTAACGCCTTCAATTCGGATCGTCTCCGTACCGGCCCCTTTAATTACTGCTCCCATGGAGTTTAACAAAGTGGCCACATCTATAATTTCAGGCTCTTTCGCCGCATTTTCGATAATTGTAGCGCCTTTGGCTCTCGTGGCCGCCAGCATAATGTTAATTGTTGCTCCAACGCTGCTGACATCCAGGTATACCTTCGCCCCGCGCAGCTCCTTCGCATGCAAGTGAATCGCGCCGTGTTCATTCGTCACGGTCGCCCCTAAAGCTTCAAACCCTTTGATATGCTGATCAATTGGACGAGGTTCAAAGTTACATCCCCCCGGCAAGCCGATGGTCGCTTCTTTGAAACGTCCTAACAAGGCCCCCATCATGTAATAGGAAGCCCGCAGCTTCTTTACCGGCCCGTTGGGCATCGGAATGGAACGAATATGGGTGGGATCGATACGCATTTGATTGCCTTCCCACAAGACGCGGGCACCCAGCTCCTCCAAAATCTCCGAGTATACCGCCACGTCACTTAAAATCGGCAAGTTATCCAGAACCACCTCGGATTCTGCCAAGATCGCAGCTGGAATCAACGCTATCGCGCTGTTTTTGGCGCCGCTGATCGAAACGCTTCCGCGCAGCGGACGTCCGCCACGAATCATTAATTTCTCCATAAGTCCAGGATCCCCCTACGTATTTGCGTCGGTACACAAGCCCATGATTTTTAGCGACAGAAATGGAAAGACACCGTCTAGGCGGTGTGCTCTCCAAGTCACCTTATTCAGCTGAACGGTCCAATCCCTTGTCCGTCCTAAAGCTTGCGCCGCAACCCACCTAAGACGGGAGTACGGCGCAAACGCTTGATGTTGATCCTTAAGCTTTGTTGTTGGAGCCGAATTCATGGATTTTTCCAACAACCGTGGCTTTGATCGCGTCACGGCCAGGAACGATGTATTTACGAGGATCGTATACATCAGGTTTCGCAGCCAATACTTCGCGAACGGCCTTCGTGAACGCAATTTGGTTCTCCGTATTTACGTTAATTTTGGAAGTACCGAGCGAGATCGCTTTAGCAATATCATGCGTCGGAATGCCTGTCCCACCGTGAAGAACGAGCGGAATTTTAACAGCATCGCGGATTTCTTCCATTTCTTTAAAGCCAAGGTTTGGTTCACCTTTGTAAGGACCATGAACGGAACCCAACGCAGGAGCCAGCGTATCGATGCCAGTTTCGTTAACGATACGGACGCACTCGTCCAGTTTAGCGTATTGAATACCGCCAACAACGTCATCTTCTTGACCGCCGACAGTACCTACTTCAGCTTCAACGGAAACGCCTTTGGCATGTGCGTATTCAACCACTTTCTTCGTCATGGCAATGTTCTCATCAATTGGATGATGGGAGCCGTCGATCATAACGGAAGTAAAGCCAGCGTCAATCGCTTCTTTACATTTATCAAAGCTCGAACCATGGTCGAGGTGAATCGCAACAGGTACAGTGATTTTCATGTCATGCAGCAAGCCTTCCACCATTTTAACAACGGTGTAGAAACCGCCCATGTGACGGGCAGCGCCTTCGGAAACACCCAGAATGACCGGGGATTTCTCTTCTTCTGCTGCAGCCAGAATGGCTTGTGTCCATTCCAGGTTATTGATGTTGTACTGGCCTACGGCATATTTGCCGGCAAGGGCCTTGTTCAACATGTCAGTCATCGATACTAATGGCATGGGTTTCAATCCTCCTAAGGATGTGGGATATTATCTTTTTAGCCGACATTCACACACTTTTTTATTATACCACAACCTTGCAAAAATACTATTCATGCTTTCCTTTCATTTGTGAACGCCTTGTGTTGTACTTACGAAAATACCTTCACCGCAAAACCCGCAACTGTAAATTTGATACTAATTATAGGAATAGTCAGAAAAATGGACGCAAAAGAGTATTTCCGTTATCGTTTTAAGAAATATTCCAACATTCTCTATGCTTAAAAACTGAAACGGTAATGACTCAAAATACTTATATTCCTCTATTTTCTCGGTATCTTTCTTCCATTCCCCCTGAGCGTCCTTAAGATAAATTTCTCTTTTTACAGGCAATCCTGTTAGCTCATCGATATAAACAATCTCTTTTTGATCGGTCTGTTCCGATGTTACCTGTTGCAAAGATCTCCCATCTTCCTTCAAAGTTTGTGTCATATTCCATTTTTTCAACTTCAGTTCTTCCTTTTGTTTTTCTAACAATGAAATTTTTAGAATCCGTTCATTTTCCGCAGCAATATTTTTGGGCAGTAACCATGTGGTTCCCACGAGTTTACCTGTTTCATGATCTCTCCCAATAGAAGTAACTCTTTTTCCACCTTCAGAAACAATAATTTTATTTTGAAGCTGTCCATTAAGATATGTTTCACTTACTTCCACCAATTTAATTTTATCACGAACATGAACCGTATAATCTTCTGCTGAAGTTGAAACTTTAATATATTCGACTTTTCCAGAAGTTGATTTGTCAGCCGCCTCTATTACTTGGCTCTGGGCGCTCACCGATCCATCTTTATTACTGAACAAAGCGGCTGCACCTAAGAATAATAACCCGAGTAATATGGTTGACCCCAATTTAATATATTTGTTCACTTTAGTCCCTTCCGTTAGCTTTACATCCATGACAGTTGTGTGCTTTTCCGTACCTGAAAATAAAAAAGAACCCCCCAAGATCCGATTGGAAAGCACACCGTAATCCTCAGGAGGTTTATTATCCAGAATATCTTTTGATTTAAAGTACATTTCCGCTTTTAAGCTGCAAGTTAACTGCTGCGCGCATTTCATCAATGTCAAAGGGTTTCGTAAAATGCATCAGAGCCCCAAGGTCCGTCGCTTCCTTGATCATGTCAAGCTCGCCGTAAGCGGTCATCATGATCACCTTGATCTCAGGATTGACCTCCTTGATATGCTTGAGGATTTCCAAACCATCCATGCCCGGGATTTTCATGTCGAGAAGCACTAAATCCGGCGAGTCGCTGCGGACGATTTCCAAAGCCATCTTACCGTTGGCTGCCTGAAACGTTTTATACCCTTCGCTGCTAAACACTTCCATCAATAAAATGCGGATACCGTTCTGATCATCGACAATTAATACTTTCTTCTCTTCCACCGAAAAGCCCTCCCACAAGTCCACCATGTAATCCTGGTCATAAGTAAATACTTCGCTCCCGATTTGCAAAACCCTTCTCCACTGGAAAAAAGAGCCTTAAAAAATCAGTGCCCCAAAATTACAGGTGCCTTGAGATTGGGACTTGCGGTCAATTTGCTTAGGACAAGTGTGCGATCGAAGCTTTCACGAACTCGCGGAACAACGGCTGCGGACGGTTCGGACGGGAGGTAAATTCCGGATGGAACTGCACCGCCAGGAACCAAGGATGATCCGGAAGCTCGACGATTTCCACCAGGCGTCCGTCCGGTGATGTCCCGGAAATGCGCAGGCCAACGCGCTCCAACGTCTCACGGTACGCATTGTTGAACTCATACCGGTGGCGATGGCGCTCGTAGATCAATTCGTCGTTATAACATTGCATCGCAAGCGATCCTGGTGCCAGCTTACAAGGGTACAACCCAAGTCTCATCGTACCGCCCAGATCCTCGATATCCTTCTGCTCCGGCAGCAGGTCGATCACCGGATACTCGGTGGCAGGGTTGATCTCCGAGCTGTTCGCGCCTTGAAGTCCGGCAAGCGAACGAGCGTATTCGATCACTGCGACCTGCATCCCCAAGCAGATACCGAAGAACGGAATCCGTTTCTCACGGGCATATTTGATCGTCGTAATTTTGCCTTCGATGCCGCGATCGCCGAAACCGCCCGGGACAAGAATCCCGCCGACGCCTTGCAGCAGCTCATCCACGTTCTCGTCCGTTACTTCTTCTGCATTTACCCAGCGAATCTTCACATCCGCATTCGCATCAAAACCAGCGTGAGACAACGACTCCACCACACTGAGATAGGCGTCATGCAGCGCTACATATTTCCCGACGATGGCGATTTCCACCGTCTTCTCCAGCTTGTTGATCCGGTCAACGAGGCCTTCCCACTCGCGCATATCCGGAGCCGGCGTCGTCAACTTCAGATGGTTAACGACGATTTCGTCCAGCCCTTCATCGCGCAGGTTCAGCGGTACTTCGTACAGCGTGTTGGCATCCCGGCACTCCACTACCGCGCTTGGATCTACATCGCAGAACTGTGCGATTTTCGCTTTGATATCGTCCGACAGCTCATGCTCCGTACGGCAGACGATCACGTTCGGCTGAATCCCGATGCTGCGCAGCTCCTTGACGCTGTGTTGCGTTGGCTTGGTTTTAACTTCGCCAGCCGCTTTGATATATGGAATGAGCGTCACGTGAATATACATCACGTTCTCGCGTCCGATGTCGCTTTTGATTTGACGAATCGCTTCCAGGAACGGCAAGCTCTCGATGTCACCGACGGTTCCCCCGATCTCGGTGATTACAACGTCAGATCCCGCTTCCCGCCCGGCGCGGAAGACACGCTCTTTAATTTCGTTCGTAATGTGCGGGATGACCTGAACCGTACCGCCCAGATACTCGCCCCGGCGTTCTTTGCCGATAACGGAGGAATAGATTTTCCCTGTCGTCACATTGCTGTTCTTAGAAAGATTGATATCGATAAAACGTTCATAATGGCCCAGATCCAAGTCGGTCTCGGCGCCATCGTCCGTGACGAACACTTCCCCGTGCTGATACGGGCTCATCGTGCCCGGATCGACGTTAATATAAGGATCGAATTTCTGGATCGTTACCTTTAATCCCCTGTTCTTCAACAGCCTTCCCAGCGAAGCCGCCGTAATGCCCTTCCCCAGTGAGGATACGACCCCGCCTGTCACGAAAATGTATTTTGCCACAGCCAAAAACCTCCTAAAGTAGTACGTGTTCACAAACCCATCAGATTCCAGAAATTCAGGTAACTTAGATCATTAGCGTAACCTATTATCCGGTAAAACATAGCCAAAAAGGCATAAAAAAATAAAAAGTGACACCCGAAATGGTCGGGGCACTTTTTAATAAATTCACATTTTATATAGGTTTGAATCATAAGCCCATGCAATAGTTTACCCGTTACCCTAGTCCGTGTCAAGTCAAGGCGGAGCGCATCTATGAACAAAATAAGGCATGAAAAAGGACGGCCTTTGCCGTCCTTTATAAGGAAATCGCGAGGCCCCTGCCCCGAGGCCGATTAATCCTCGTCGCTGTCGTCGAAATCCGCATCGGTGTCCAGATCTTCGTCCTCTTCGACAAGGTCGTCTTCGTCTTCAAGTTCCTCGTCAGGAAGCAACTCATCGTCATCAACATCTTCCACGTCGTCATCGTCATCATCCGGGAACAACTCGTCTTCGGAATCCCCGTCGAGCACATCGTAATCCTCTTCGTCGTCGGATACGTATGTATCGTCCTCTTCCACAAAATCGTCGTCTTCCAGATCGTCGTCATCATCGTTAATGATGCGCGGACGCTTGGAGTTGCCAACCGGATCCTCCGACCGCTCGATCGGATACCAGCGTTTCAGGCCCCACAGGTTGGTGCCAACGCAGGCAAACCGACCATCAATGTTGATCTCCGTATAAAGCTGCGCAATCGCCTCGTTAATTTGCTCCTCGGTCATGCCGCGAAGCTTGGCGACCTCATTCATCAAGTCACGGTAGTAATACGGCGTATTTGCCGCCTTCAAGATCATAAAGGCCAAGTCGACCATAGGAATTTCCTGGATTTTCTCCGGGTCGATTTTCAAATTCAGCGGGGTACTCACGTTACGGACACTTCCTCTCACGCAAAAGTTCACTATAAAGCAATGATGAAACCTTATCGTTAGAGCCGGTTTCTTTCACTAACATATCCATATCACACAATAGTAAAACCTATTTGGCACCAAATTGCAAGTTTTAAAAACACACCAAAGCCCCGCCGGAAAAAGGGAAGGAGCGGAGAACCCCTAGTCCCCCGCTCCTTGACTGTATCCTTCCCCAAAAGAAGGCCTTGCCCTCTCTTGGGTTGGCGAAAGCCGCAAGGCCTTCCCTTCATCCTATGTCCAGATTTGCACTTTGACACGCCGGATTCGCGCGAAAAGCAGCAATCCGGGCCCATTTCCATCAAAACAGGGCCGCTTCCCCATTCAATGAAAAAAGGAACGTCATACTATACTGCAACACGCTTCGTAGGAGGGGCTACTCATACATGGACTACTCCGGATTCCTCAGGTTTTTGAACGATCATGTCGACGCCTCCGGAAAAAGCGGCCGCATCATTATCCGCTTTGCACACCCGGCAGAATTTGCAGAATGCGTCCGCCAATTGCTTAAGCACAAGCGCCAGCATCCCGCACTGCGGCACATCCGCACATCCTCGCTGCTGCAGGCGCTGATCTGTCCCCTCGGTTTACGTGGGGAAGTGGCCCGCTCCCGTTTCGGCCTGTGGGTCGAAGACGACAGCCTTGTCAGCGTCCATAGCCCGGCCCCGACAGGCAAGGGGCAAGCTCCATCCATCCCTTGGGGGGTACGGCGAATCGGCGCCCCGGAAACCTGGTCCGTGTCCACAGGTTACAGGGTTCGTATCGGCGTGATTGATACGGGTGCCGATTTCAACCATCCGGATCTTCGCCATTCCTTGGCTCGCGGGATTAATCTCTTGAATCGACTCAGCTTACCATACGATGATAACGGACACGGCACGCATATCGCCGGAACCATCGCGGCCTCCGGCGGATCTCAAGGGATGATGGGCGTAGCCCCGCGTTCTTTGATATTTCCGGTGAAGGCGTTTGATCATAATGGCTCCGCCTTCGTTTCTGACATCATTTTGGGCATCGACTGGTGCGTACGCAACCGGATGCACATCGTAAATATGAGCTTTGGTATGAAGAGCAACAGCGCCTCTTTGCAAAATATTATTCGCAAAGCCTATAACGCAGGCATCGTGGTGGTCGCGTCCTCGGGGAACGACAAAAAGGGACACGGCTGCGATTACCCGGCCCGTTACCCGCAAACGATCTCTGTAGGTGCAACCGGCAAGGACGGCAAAATCGCCTCCTTCAGCAACTACGGTCCGAATATCGATATTTATGCCCCCGGTGAAAAAATCAGCTCCGCCTGGCTGGGCGGAGGTTACCGCGAAATGAGCGGCACCTCCATGGCAACTTCCCATGTGAGCGGCGCCGTGGCCTTGCTGCTGGCTATGAAGCCGGACATGAAGCCGAGCGAGGTCAAGCGCCGCCTACGCCGTACCGCCAAACGGCTGTCCAGCACAGCGGCCAGGGCCAAAGGCGGCGGCGCCGGCGAACTGAGCGCGGTACGCCTGCTGCGCACCAAATCGGGGCGCAGCAGAAGCTAACGCCCGCCGCCTGCTGCCTTTGCGGACTTATCTAATCGCAATGTGCCTGCTCCGTGCTGTGCTGGGATACAGCAGTTCAACACGAAGCAGGCACACTGAATCTTGCTATAGGTGGTACAGGTCCCTTTGCGGCTCCTTTTGCACGATTATCCCTTTTGGTAAGTCCTCGTTTAAGGTGGATATCCAAATCAAGCCTTCATCTGGTTCATCGGGATACCTCAGTAATCAAGCACAAGCACAACCTCTGATCAAACGGGATACAAGCCTGATCAAAGGCATAAGCGCTCTAATTTAACGGGATAGCCCCCAAATCGAACGCAACAGCGTCTGATTAAGCGGGATAATCATGCAAAGAGACACTCAACTAAAGCAACTCGCGTAACAGCTTCCGCGAATTACATTTTTTCTGGCGCAGATACGCCGATCAGACGAAGCACGTTGGCAAGTACCGTGCGCACCCCGCCGAGCAGCACCAGCCGTGCCGCCGTTTGTTCCGCGTCTTCAGTAATGACGCGCTCCGCCCGGTAATAGCTATGGAACAGCGCCGCCAGTTCATAGACATAGCGAACCAGTCGGTGCGGTGCGTAGTTCTCAGCGGCCACGTTAATCTCTTCCGGCAGCTCGCCGAGCTTCCGCAGCAGATCGTATTCATGTTCAGCGGTCAGCTTGGTGAGATCTACGTTCTCTGCCGCCGGAATCTGGATACCTTGTTCTTCCGCCTGGCGGAAGATGCTGCAGATCCGGGCATGGGCGTATTGCACGTAGTACACCGGGTTTTCATTGGAGGTGGAAATTGCCAGATCCATATCGAAATCCAGATGCGAATCCATGCTGCGCATCGTGAAGAAGTAACGAATCGGGTCTACCCCAACCTCATCCATCAAATCCACCATAGTGACCGCTTTACCGGTCCGTTTGGACATTTTCACCTTCTCGCCGTCTTGGAACAGGCTGACCATCTGCGCGATCAATACCGTCAGTTTCTCTGGATCTTTCCCGATCGCCTGCATTGCGGCCTTCACCCGAGGAATATAACCGTGGTGGTCAGCTCCCCAGATATTGATGATCCGGTCAAAGCCGCGGTCATATTTATTGCGGTGGTAAGCGATGTCCGGCGTCAAATAAGTATAGGTCCCGTCATTTTTCACCAATACGCGGTCCTTGTCATCTCCGTAAGCCGTCGTCTTCAACCAGGTTGCTCCGTCTTGCTCATACGTCTGCCCCTTTTCGCGCAGCTCGGACAGCGATGCTTCTACTTGGCCATCCTGATACAGGGACGTTTCGCTAAACCAAACGTCGAAGCGAACCCGGAAGCGTTCCAGGTCGCGCTGAATTTTGGACAGCTCCTTCTCCAGTCCGAATTTGCGCAGGAACGCCGTCCGTTCTTCTTCCGGCATCCCCAGCAGCTTGTCCCCCTGTTCGGCGACGAGCTCTTTGGCGAACCCTTTGATGTCTTCGCCATGGTATCCGTCTTCCGGCATCTCTACGTCTTGTCCAAGCTCCTGGCGGTAGCGGGCCTCAATGGATTTGATCAGATTGACGATCTGGTTCCCAGCGTCATTGATATAGTATTCGCGCGTTACGTCATAACCGGCGAAATCCAGCACGTTGCACAACGCATCGCCTACCGCCGCGCCGCGGGCATGTCCGAGGTGCAAACTGCCAGTCGGGTTGGCGCTGACGAATTCGACCTGCACTTTTTTTCCATTCCCTAATGTCGTGCGGCCGTAGTTCTCACCCTCGCGGTATACCTGCAGCAGAATCGGATACAAATAACTCTTGCTTAACGTAAAATTGATAAACCCGGGACCAGCAACCTCCGCCTTCTCAATCCCAGCCTTCCCATAGTCCAGCTGCCCGAGAATCTCTTCCGCGATTTGGCGCGGATTCTTCTTCGCGATCCGCGACAGCTGCATCGCCGCATTGGTCGCGAAATCACCGTGCGCCTTATCCTTCGGCACTTCTAAGACGATCGCCGGAATTTCCTCCCGCTGCGCCAGACCAGCGGATACGATCGCATCCAGGATCGCTTCCTTCAGTGCCTGGTTCATTTGTTCCAACGGATTGTGTGGCATTTAAACGTCCTCCTGTATATATAGACTGAGTTCAAAACGTCCTGATAGTTCCTCAAACACGTATAAATCGTATTCCCAGATCACCTGACCAACCGCCCCGTCCCATCGGGATTCCAGCTTTACGGTGTCGGTAGACAGGTTAAACCGGGTAAAGGGCGAGCGGTAAAACCCTGGTATCCGGCTGCCGCTGCGGAAGGTTTGCTCGGCCTCTACGCCTCCGTGGCGTATGATTTTCAGCTCGTTGCCAGATAGTTTAATCATCGTGCGCGTCTTGGCACCATCCGGCCCCGGATCTGGTTCTTCATAGCGGATGTATAAGGTGTCGCTCCGGCGGATGAGATCTCCCCGCAGATGCTGCACCGTTTCTTCCGTTCCCTGTCGGCTTGTCAGCACAAGGCTTACCGGCTTGGTCTCCGGCATAGGTCAAAACTCCTTCCGACATCGATCCTTACTGTACTACTATAGCCAGTTCGCCCCGGCAATTCAATACATATACGGTACAACGCCCTCCATAGGCAAAAAAAGGAGCCGTTGCTTCAGCGGCTCCTTCCCTCCCTTCATGACCAGATACGGCCTACAAGGGTTGACTTAATGCGAGGTATTTCACTTTGTCATCCTGGAAATACAGATGAAACCGGAAATAATCCCCGACTTTATAACTCCAGCGGCTATCCAGCTTCAGTGCCTTTGTCCCTAATTTCTCCATAACGTCAGCCGTGCTGATCCCCGTCTTTACGCCAGCTGCGCACTGGTGAACCGGCCGCGTAAAAACGATCATCCGATTCAACTCCAACACCCCGTCCTTAAATAAACGGGCTTCTTTCACCTGGCCAGTGCCGTCATCATAGAAAGGCTTGGCCCAAACGATCTCCTCAGGCGGAGACTCGGCCAATCGCTGCTCCCAGCCGTCGAAGTCGAGCCCATCGACCTGCGCGGCCTCCCCGTCCAGCGGAGCGGCAGGAGCCGCATCCGGATCAACCGAGGTTTCCTTCTCTTGCTCAACCCTTGCTTGCTCCAGCAGTGCGTCCAACGAAGCCAACTCCTCCCGCTCGCGGAACAGCCCTTGCATCAACAGCAGCACCCGGTCGTCAGCGTAGTAATATTTCCCTTGATACTCAAAAGCATTGCTGGTTAAATCATAGGTCAGCTCATAGTGCGTGTCCGCCAGCTTAAACTGCAGAACCACCGGCTTCCGGGAAGCCGCCGGTACCGCACCCGCAAGCGCACTTTTCATATCCGTATAACGCAGCGATTCCAACAAGACGATTTGCCGTTCCGCAGGAATACGGGCGTTCTTGCCGTTTCCCCCGGCAGTAATCGCGAGGACCTCCTCTTCCTTAAAGGGAAGATGGTCCAACAAATACGGCGAATCAGCGGCAATGTCGTTGTTCGCAACGTCTGAAGCTTCTCCTGTAACCGCCGTCGGAGCTTGCACCGGCGTTTCCGTTGAACCGCCGGAAGGTGCATCAGGGCGACCGTAAAAGAGCCAGCCCGCCACCATAACCACAATAATCATCGTCAGGCCCGCAAGCATGCTTCGGGCCGGGTTATTCCTTCTGATAAGAATCCCGCCTTGTCCCATGTGAAAGTAGTGATATAAATCATACTATCACACTTTAAACAGGCCATTTATAGTCCGAACGACGTATTTTACTTTACAAGGTCTTCAACGAATTTAGGAAGCACAAATGCGGCCTTGTGGAGGCGCGGCGTATAATATTTGGTGTCCAGCTCGGGGATCTTCGTCTCGTCCACCTGCAATGGATCATAAACCTTGCTGCCCATCGTGAACGTCCACAGCCCGCTTGGGTATGTCGGAATGTTGGCGCCGTATACGCGAACGATCGGGAATATCTCTTTGACGTCTTTGTTCACCTTTTGGATCAAATCCGCTTTGAACCAAGGGTTATCGGTCTGGGCTACGAAGATGCCATCGTCTTTTAACGCTTCATAGATGCCTTGATAAAATCCACGCTCGAACAAAGGCGCCGCCGGCCCCACCGGTTCGGTAGAATCGACCATGATGACGTCGTATTGATTTTTGCTTTCAATAATATGCATATAGCCGTCTGCGACCTGCACGTCCACCCGCGGATTGTCCAGCTCCCCGGCAATCTCCGGCAAGTATTTCTTGGAATATTCAATAACCTTGCCGTCGATCTCGACCAGCACTACCTGTTCCACTTCGGGATGCTTGATCACCTCGCGAATAACCCCGCCGTCCCCGCCGCCTACAACGAGCACCCGCTTCGGATTCGGATGGGTGAACAGCGCTGGATGCGCCACCATTTCGTGATAAACGAACTCATCTTTGATTGTGGTCATCACCATGCCGTCCAAGACGAGCATCCGGCCAAATTCCTCTGTATCTAACATCGCCAAATCTTGGTACTCCGTTTTTTCCGTAACCAGCGTTTCGCGTATTTTTGCCGTAATCCCAAACACGGGGGTTTGCTTCTCCGTAAACCATAATTCCATGCGATCAACCTTCTTTCCTTATGATCATAATCGTGCAGGCCAGCCCAAAACATCATTTCCTATATTGTACCAAACGAAAAAATAATAACACATCTCCCGAAATAACAGCGCAGGCACGGCTTCTGGCGTGAATGATCTCTCCCAAACTTTCCCATACTAAACTTTAGACGTTCGCAGCACGGATTTGCTATAGGATCGGAAAGGAGAGTCCTCTCGTGCAGAAACTCGTTCGCAGTGATCGACATCATCATAAACGTAAACCTCGCCGTCCGTGGCTTTTGCTGTTCAAGCTGATGGTCGGCACGGGGTTACTTGGCCTATGCGCTGTCGGCCTCCTGCTCCTCTACTTGTCCCAAGCCGAACTGCCCCTCGCCGGATCAGATCGGAACTCGCAGCTGATTAACAGCCGGGGAGAGACGATCGCGGTGTTTTCGGATGGCGGGAAGAACCGGGAAAGCGTGGAGCTGCAAGAGATCTCGCCTTGGCTGATCAAGGCGACGCTGGCGACCGAAGACCGGCAGTTTTACAACCATTTTGGCTTTGATTTGAAAGGGATGGCCCGAGCAACCCTGGTGAATATCAAAGAAATGGGCACCGTCCAAGGAGCGAGCACCTTAACCCAGCAGCTGGCGCGGAATTTGTATCTGTCGCATGAACGGACCTGGTCTCGCAAAATTAAGGAAGCGATGTACACCGCCCAGCTGGAGATGAAATACTCCAAAGATGATATTTTGCGCATGTACCTTAACGAAATTTATTACGGGCATGGCGCGTACGGAATTGAAGCCGCCGCTCAGATGTATTTCGGAAAACCCGCAAAGGAGTTAAGTCTGGCCGAAAGTGCGATGTTAGCCGGGGTTCCGAAAGGCCCCACCTATTATTCGCCGTTTAATCATATGAAAAACGCCAAAGATCGTCAGCGTACCGTGCTGTCGGCGATGGTCGCCACGGGCGAGATCACGCAGCAGGAAGCCGATGAGGCATATGAGGCGATCCTGAATTTCCAATCGCCGAAGCAGCCAAGTCCCACCGATAAAGCTCCTTATTTCCGCGATTATATTCGCAATGTGGTGGTCGGCGAGCTTGGCTTTGACGAGACGCTGCTTGAGCACGGCGGGCTGAACATCTACACGACACTGGATCCGGATGCGCAGAAAGCAGCCGAAGAGGCGGTGGCTTCGGAGCTGGCAAACTCGCCGGATCTGGAGGCCGCTCTCATCTCCATCGATCCACGCAACGGCTACATCAAAGCGATGGTTGGCGGCGTCAATTACAAGAAAAGTCAATACAACCATGTCTTCGCCACAACGCGGCAGCCCGGCTCCAGCTTTAAGCCCATTATGTATCTCACAGCACTCTCTTCGAGAAAAATGACCAGTGCCAGTAAATTTAGCAGTCAACCGACACTGTTCCATTATGACGACAACCGCAAAACGTACAGTCCGAAAAATTTCGGCGACAAATATCTGGGCGAAATCGATATGCGGCAAGCGATTGCAGCTTCAGACAATATCTATGCGGTCAATACGATTTTGACGGTGGGGGCCGAGCAGGTCATCGAAATGGGGCGGAAAATGGGCATCACCAGCCCGCTGCAAGCAGTTCCTTCTCTTGCACTAGGCACGTCGCCGGTCAGCCCGTTCGAAATGGCCACGGCGTTTGCGGTGATCAGCAACCAGGGCCGCAGCGTCAAACCGGTGGCGGTGCTGAAGATTACCGATGCCAGCGGGCGCGTGTTATACGAGGCCAAACCGGCCAAAATCGAGCAGGTCGTGGAGGCTTCCGCCGCCTACGTGCTGACGCATTTGATGGAGAGCGTGTTTGAAACCGGAGGTACGGGCAACCGCGTCTCCAACGAAATCAAACGGCCGGTCGCCGGCAAAACCGGGACGACCAGCACGGACGCCTGGCTCGTCGGCTTTACGCCGGAGCTGTCGACGGCCGTTTGGGTCGGTTATGACAAGGGCAAGACGCTTGGCACCACGGAGTCGCGCAAAGCCGCGCCGATCTTCGCCAAATACACGGAGAAAGCGTTGGAAAAAGTACCTCCGAAGATCTTCCCAATCCCTGACGGGGTGGTCAGCGTATACATCGATCCGGAAACGGGTCTGCTCGCCACGAAGGATTGCCCGGACAAGAAGCTGGAAGTGTTCATTGAGGGAACGGAGCCAACGGAGTACTGCACTGCACACGGGGAAGGCGAAGCCGAGCCGGTGCCGCCTCCAGCCGAGGAGCAGAAGAAAGAAAGTCACTCCTGGTGGGAAGATCTGAAGCGCTGGTGGATGGATTAGCGCGGCAGGAGTTGGACAACGCATGAAAAAGTTTTTACGATATAAGGAAGCAATCCATAGTTAAAAAATGTTCAAGGAGACTTCCTTATCGATGGACCCTATCTTGAAACTAATCAAACCGGGGGCGCCGTTGCCCCCGGCTTTTTATCGATTGACGGCCCTGGAGGCCGCCCCCCGTCTGCTCGGACAGACGCTTGTCCGCCGTACGGAAGAAGGCGACATTCGCTGCCGCATTGTGGAGACGGAAAGCTACGGCGGCATTCATGACAAAGGCAGTCATGCCTACGGAGGACGACGTACAGCGCGGACGGACATCATGTTTGGCCCCGGCGGAACGGCCTACGTCTATCTGATTTACGGCATGTATAACTGCCTGAACGTCGTAACTGGCACGGAGGGTGACCCGCAAGCCGTGCTGATCCGTGCCGTCGAGCCCTTGTCCCCGGCAGATGAAGCGGCGATGCGCCGCTATCGCGGTACGGCCGCCCGCAAGCCGGCGGACCTATCGGGCGGTCCCGGCAAGCTGTGCCGCGCGCTGGACATCAGCAAAGCGCTGAACGGCTTGCCGCTCGATCAGCCCGGCGGACCGCTTTGGCTCGAAGGCGGGTCAATGTCGGAGGGATCGGGAGCCGGTGAGGCGATCGTCCAGGCGCCACGCATCGGCATCGCGTATGCGGAGGAGTATGCGGCGAAGCCGTGGCGGTTTTATTTTCACGGCAACCCCTATGTGTCGGTCATCGACAAGCAGGCCGAGGTTTGGTCAGGAGACGCTATCGCTACCGACACCTAGGTCGTCCGTCCGATCCTTTTTGACCATTATCCCGTTGCATCAGGAAGAGACGAAGCTGTTTGGCTGCTTGTTTGCGATGCCCGGATGTTCGCTTCGATGAAGTCAGCGATCGCCTTAATATAGTCCGCCTCACTCACGATGCAGCCCTCCTCACTTTGGGATCGATTGATATAGGTCCGCACTCGTTCCTATTTTAAAGTCCGCTCACTCCGCTCAATTACAAGGTCTCTTTAGAAGGTCCCCTCAGAAGGTTACCTTCTGAGCTCTCCTTCCCCGATCCCCTTCTGAACAAAAGGGATAATCCCGTAAAGAGGCGCGAAAAGAACCATATAGGGGCAGAAAAGCCCCTTAACTCGTTGCCGTAACATTCAAAAGAATCTTTGAATATTCTATAAGATCGCTTATACTTAAACTATATCATTCAAACGTTGATTTGAATAAAGGAGGTCGACGATCCATGGCCGATTCGGTAGAGAGCGCAGATGTGTGCGAGCAGACCTGCACCGAAACCACCCGCATGAACGGGCTCCGGGATAGTCTGGAGGAGCGGGACGTGAACGGAATGGTCCAGATTTTTAAGGCATTATCCGATCCGAACCGGGTGAAGATCGCTTATTATTTGCAGCACCAGGAGCTATGCGTCTGCGATATCGCCGATTTACTCGACGTCTCCGTGGCGACGGCTTCCCATCACCTGCGCCAGCTGAAGGCACTCCATATCGCCAAATCGCGCAAAGAAGGCAAGAACGTCTACTATTCGTTAAGCGACCATCATATTCAGACGCTGGTGGCCATGACGCTGGAGCATCAGAAGGAGCGGATGAACGAATGAATCCGACTGTGGAAAAAAATCAAACGCCCGGTGAGAACCGTCGCATAGAGTATCGTGTTCAAGGGTTGTCCTGCGCGAATTGTGCCAGGGAGATGCAGGAGGAAATCCAGCGCCTGGATCACGGGAAGGATGCCTCTCTTCTATATAATAGCGGGCGCCTGCTCATCGATCCCGCTGTGGATTTGAAGCAGGTGGAGCGGATTTTGAAAAGGGACGGAGCAACCTTAGTCTTACCGGGTCCCAGCTCCGCTGACGGAACGGCGGCTGCGGCTGCCTCGGAAGCAGTCTCCCAGAAGGCCACAGAACCTGGAAACAACAGTGAACCGCAAGAACATGAAAGCCGCCTGGGACTATGGCTGCTGGTGATTTCCGCCGTGATCTACGGGGGGACGTTTGTGCTCGACATGCCAAATGCCGTACAGATTGCATGTTACCTGGCTGCCATTGTTCTCAGCGGGTACACCACGTTCCTGCGCGGTTTGCGTAACCTGCTCCGATTGAAATTCAACATGGATACGCTCATGACCGTAGCCTTAACCGGTGCGGTGATCATCGGGGAATGGAAAGAGGCGACGCTGGTCGCGATATTGTTTGGTCTGAACGAGCTGCTGGAGGGCTATGGCATGAGCCGCGCCCGCCGCTCGCTGTCAGCGCTGCTGGATGCCGCTCCAAAGGAAGCGATCGTGGTTCAGGATGGACGGGAATCGATCGTCCCGATCGCGCGGCTGAAAGCAAACGATATCGTTCTCGTCCGAGCCGGGGAAAAGATCCCTTCGGACGGTACGGTCCTGGAAGGGACGAGCGCCGTCAACGAAGCAGCCATTACCGGCGAATCGATTCCGGTCACGAAACAGCCCGGAATGCCGGTATTCGGCGGCAGCATCAATTCCGAAGGTCTGCTTCAAGTCCGGATCGATAAACCATACGAAGACTCATCCCTGGCCAAAATCATGCATCTTGTGCAGGAGGCGCAGGATAAGAAGACGCCAACCGAACTGTTTATTGATCGGTTCGCCAAGTGGTATACGCCGGCCATCATGATTCTGGCGGCGCTTGTGGTGCTGGCTCCGCCGCTGCTGTTCGGGCAGCCGTGGATGAAATGGATCTATGAAGGCTTAGCCATCCTGATCGTTGGCTGCCCTTGCGCCCTTGTGCTATCCTCGCCGATCGCGTTGGTCAGCGGGATGACCCGATGTGCGCGGCTCGGCGTGCTCGTCAAGGGCGGCGTGCATCTGGAGCAGCTCGGGAAGTTGGACGCGATCGCGTTCGATAAGACCGGTACCCTGACGAAGGGGCAACCGGAGGTGCAGCGCGAGATCGCGTATGTGCCGCAGCGGTTTTACTCGGTAGCCGCCGCTCTGGAGCGCGGCTCCCTGCACCCGCTGGCCGCTGCGGTGGTGCGCTACGTTGCCGCCCGCGCCGGCGGCAACAGTGACGATCGCGGCGACGTGGCCTGCCGCTGCGAAACATCGAGCAGCGGGCAATGCAGCAACGCTCACGGAGCTCGCGCCGATGGCGCCCAGCGCGGCAACGGCTGGGCGCAGCCCGCCGGGCTCGTGACCTTGCCCGGCGTTGGCGTGAGCGCCGAGGTCGATGGCGTTCGCTGCTTCGTCGGCAGCGAAGCGCTGCTCGCGCAGCTCTCCCTCGGCGGCGAGGAGCGGGCGCGCGTTACCGAAGACCTCGCTCGCCTGAAGGCGGAGGGCCTCACCGTGGTGCTCGCCGCGGAATCCACGCGCATGTTGGGCCTGTTCGGCCTCGCTGATGAACTCCGTCCGGAAGCCCCGGACGTCGTCCGCGCCTTGCACCGCGCCGGAGTCGCCCGCACCGTCATGCTGACGGGCGACCACGCCGCGGCAGCCCAAGCGATCGCTGACCGCAGCGGTGTCAGCGAATGGCATGCCGGCCTGCTGCCGGAGCAGAAGGTCGCGCACATCCAGGCGCTGGCCGGCCGCGGGACGGTGGCGATGGTCGGCGACGGGATCAACGACGCTCCGGCCATGGCCGCAGCCGACCTCGGGATCGCCATGGGCCAAGGCACGGACAGCGCCGTAGAGACCGCCGACATCGTGCTGATGCAGGATCATCTTGGCCATCTCCCCCGCGCCATCCGCATCGCCCGGCGGGCCGGCCGGATTGTCGCCTGGAATATCGGCCTCTCCCTTGCGCTTAAGCTGATGGCCCTGCTGCTGACGATCCCCGGCTGGCTCACGCTGTGGGTGGCCGTCATGTCCGATATGGGGGCGACCATCCTCGTGACGCTGTTTGGACTGACGATTTTACTGGGCAAGGACCCGCAAACAGCGGATTCGCCGAAGGTTCAGGTCATCCCCCATCGCTAGCATCCATTTGCAAATCAAAGCGCCCCTCCGGGATCCAACCGGATAGGGGCGCTTCTCTTTTGCCTCGTCTATTCAGTTTACGCGTCCAATGCCGCCTTCAGCTCTTCCGGCGAGCGGTCCCACCATTCCGCGTTGGTCTCGATCAGCAGCTGCTTCAACCCGGCCTTCTGCTCTTTGCTCAACCCGTCCAAAATCACTCTGCGTTTTAACGCATAATCCATTTTGTTGACATGGTCAGCAAGAATTTTCCAGCCTCGGCGCGCTTCAGTATCAATCAACATCTCGCAAGCCGTCATTCCACCGTAGAACTGGCCTTCCGGCCCGCGGTCTACCGCAACCCAAACGATCCAGACCTGGCGGCCATTCGGAACGTCCTCACGGTTGGTCGAAAATTTGATGCCTTTCTCCACCTTGCTTTTGGCGTGCATGGCTCCGATGTCAATGTACACCTCATCGCCGTCGATGATGACCGGGGACATGCTGTTCAAATCGATGGAACCCGCGCCAAAGCCTTTATGTTTGCTCTTCTCATCATTACTGATAATGTTGAGGGCAAAAATCTTTTTACCCGATTTCGGTGTCTGATCCATAATTCCCTCCATATTCCTGCGTGCCTGCCGCCTCCGTTCCCATTAAACAAAAGCGGCTTATATAGTTATCCTTACATTTCAATCCAAGTTCAAAAAATGGCTTTTTAACTACCTCTCAATTTTAACTAATAATCTTCCAAATGCAAACATATACATGCTGTAGATGCTTGTCAACGGGAGGTATCCATTGTATGACCCGACGTACTATTGTCTACGGCATTTCCATCCTTGCCTTGTGCCTCACCCTCGGAGCCGCCTGGGTGACCCTGCGGGGAGGGGGGGATTCGCTGGCTTCGTTCGTACCGGCCAAGGCGGGGCCTAAAGCGGTCCAAAAAACCGGACAAACCCCTGCACCGCCGCAAACTGAAACCATTCAGCAACCGACCGCCGAAGTGCTCAGCAATCGGGTCGCCGAATACCACATCGACGTCACGCTGAACGAGCAGGAAGGTACGTTAACCGGCTCGGAGACGCTGACCTGGACCCATCCCGGCAAGAAAACGATCAACGAGGTGTACTTGCACTTATATCCTAACGCGTTTGCTTCCGAGGATACGACTTTTATGAAGGAATCGGGCGGAAAACTGCGGAACGACGTCATGCCCAAAGACGGCTGGGGATCCATGGAGATCACCGAGCTGAAAACGACCGACGGCATCTCCTTGCTGCATCGGATTCAGTACGTTCAGCCTGACGACGGCAATACGAAGGATAAAACTTTAGCCAAGGTGCGGCTGCCCGTGCCGGTCCAGGGCGGCGAAAGCCTGACGCTGCGGATGAAATTTACCGTCAAGCTGCCGAAGATTTTTGCCCGCATGGGCGTGGCCGACGATTTCGTCATGGCAGGGCAATGGTTTCCTAAGATTAGCGTGTACGAGCCGGTGGGTACCCGGGGGCGGACGTCCGAAGGCTGGAACCTCCATCAGTATCACGGGAACTCGGAATTTTACTCCGACTTTGGGATTTATAGCGTAAAGATCAACGTGCCCGAAACGTACACCGTGGCAGCCACCGGTTTTCAGACCAAAAAGGCGGTCTTGAAGGACGGACGGAAAACCTTGCAATTCTACGCCGACGACGTCCACGATTTCGCTTGGGCGGCTTCGCCGAACTTCATCTATGTAGAAGAGCCGTTCTCCTCTGCCGAAGTTCCCGGCGTGCGGATCAAGCTGTATCTCGATCCTGCACATAAGGATCTGAAGGAACGTTACTTCTATGCCGCCAAGGTAGCTCTGGCGAACTACAGTAAGTGGTATGGACGATACCCGTATTCCACGCTGTCCGTTGTGGTTCCACCGGCGAACGCAAACGGTGCGGGAGGTATGGAATATCCAACCTTGGTCACCGCGTTTGGAGCCGTCAGCGATTCCCCCGGATACGACGATCTGGAGCGCACGGTCATCCATGAAATCGCCCATCAGTTCTTCTACGGGATGATCGCCAACAATGAATTCGAGGAAGCTTGGCTGGATGAAGCTTTTGCCTCTTATGCAGAGGATAAGCTCATGGAGCAGGAGTTCGGAATCACCCCGAATTTGCCGATCCAGTCCGCCATGATTACCTCGCCGGCTTCCTTGACCCAGAACGCCTGGAAATACGGCTCCGGGGACGGTTATGCCAAGAATGCGTACTACCGAGGCAAGTTAATCCTGTTTGATATCGAGCGGCAGGTCGGCAGCAAGACGATGAAGCGGATTCTGAGCACGTACAGCCAGCAGTACCGGTTTAAGCACCCAACGACCGCCGACTTCCAACGGGTGGTTGAGCAAGTGACCAGCCGCAGCTGGAAAGAGTATTTTCAGCAATACGTCTATGACGGGAAAATGGCGGATTTTGCAGTGGAAAAAATTCAGATCACTCCGATCAGCCAAGAAGGCGGCCGGATTTACGAGTCGAACGTAGTCTTTACCCGCAAAGGGGCAACCCACCCGAAGGTTCCGCTGCTGTTTACCTTCACCGATGGTCACACCGTACGCAAGCAATGGAACGGGGAAGATACTCGCCTCGAGATCAAGATGCAATATAAAGCACCGCTGGCATGGGTTCAGATCGATCCGGATTACACCTTAACGGTGGAGAACCTTCACATCAACAACTATCTGAAAGCGGAAGTCCCTGAAACCACGCTGTCCCGCTCCAATATGAGCGTCACCAAGCTGCTTGAAGCGATCCTTGGGGGACTTCTGTGGTAAACCTAGGTCCATACTTCTATAAGGAGGGAAAGAAATGAGTTTCGTTCGTTTGGGGTGGACTGCCCTGAAAAGCCAATTTCCCTCGGTCATCATCTTGTTTCTGTACCAGCTGCTGTGGGGATTGTTCTTGTACCGGTTGGTCGATACCGCGGTAATGGCGCTGCTGCAACGATATCCTGACCCGCCGCCCACTGCGCTGTCGAAACTACTGTTCTTGCTTGAGGGACAAATGAATTTATGGAGCAATCCCGAGGTTCGGCTGTATTGCTGGCTGCTGGCAGGGATGGTCGTCCTGCGCATGATCTTGACTCCGTTGATCCAAGCCGGAATCTTCTACGGCTTCACACCGGCCGATCACCGCAGCCCGGGGTTCCCCCTGTTCCGAGGGATGAAGGAATTTGGCAAACCGGTGATTCTGTTTTACGCGATGGAGCTCGTGCTTACCTTGCTGCCCGCCTTCTGGATTGTACCGAGGCTGCTGTCGCTCTGGCCGGGACTCACCGGGATGGAAATCCCGATGGCAACCTGGCTCACCGGGCTTGGTCTGATTCTTGGCTGGTTCATCTACGGCTGGTTCATCCGGCAGTGCCTGTTATTTGTCCAGTTCGGCTACCTGTTTAAGGCCGGGGTTTGGAATTCCCTGCTGGTTTGCTTCCGAACCCTCTTGCAGGGCATCTCCATCTCGTTGATTCTCGGGGCTTTTGGCCTGATCCTCTTCCTTCTGTTCGGAACCGCATCTTGGGTTTGGACGGGGATGCTGGCCCTGATCCTGCAGCAGGCTTATCCCCTCTTCCGCTGCACGTTTAAGGTCTGGAAGATCGCCTCTCAATTTCATCTTTGGCAGTCAAAGGCACAAAAAAGTTAAAATTTTTTAACTCCTCAAAAACCCCGTAACAACAAGGCCTTCGCCGTTTGGCGAAGGCCTTCAGTCCTATTTCCCCTCTTAATCTTGTGAATTAGGCATTGCCAAAAGATACCTGACTTTGTTACAATAACAGCAACGCAATTTCAGTAACAGTTTTGTAATTATTTTTGTCATCTTTGGCAGGAGATTGGTGCCGGATGTCAAATAAGAAATGTCAGGTGTGAAAAACAAAGCCGAATTCCCTTCACCAGGGAAACGGGGGAACCACTTTGGGTGAATTGATCTCGCTTTAGAGGGATCATAGGGAACCTTCAACCGAATCCTTAAGCTAACCTCGTAGGCATTGGAAGGAGCATAACTTCTTGAAGAAGCGTTTGACGGTAGCAGCAGTAAGTTTTGCCATGCTTTTCACCATTGGAACTGGCAGCGTTTTCGCCGATTCCAAACTGGACAGCGTCATCGGCGGCGCGCTCGGAAGCAGCTATGTTGCGGGCGGAACCACAACCGACGGGTTCGACTGTTCTGGATTTACGATGTACGTCTTCTCGAAGATCGGCATCAAGCTGCCTCACCAATCCGCATCCCAATACAAAATGGGAACTGCGGTTGACAAGAGCGAATTGATCGAGGGCGATTTGGTCTTCTTTAATACTTCCGGTAAAGGCGTTTCTCATGTCGGCATCTACGTCGGCGACGGCAAATTTGCTCATGCCTCCTCCTCCAAAGGTGTAGTCATCAGCAAATTAAGCGAGAAGTATTACGTCGAGCGTTACGTTGGAGCGAAACGGATCATGAGCAACGACAAGTATGAAGATGTGACCGGTGAAATTGCTGAACACGATGATGTTCAATAAGAACTCGCTACGAAGCCCGTGGGGATGTTGATAACAACGTCTCTGCGGGTTTTTTCCTTGTCTTCCCTTCTCCCTAGCCCCAGTCCCTTAGGAACCATTACCCACGAATCGCCTCGCGAAAACAGGCCAATAGAAGCGTTTTTTTTCGACAAACTTGTCAACTCTGGACGCCTTTGGTAAAATGAACAACGTAAATGGTAACAACTTTGTAATTATTGTTGTAACTGTTTCTGTGCAAGATCTTGGGTGCAATCTACAATGAAACTGCCGAATTCCCACGCACCCGGGAAGCGGGGGACCCACCATAGGGTGAATTGATTTCGCTATAAAAGGTAACAGTCTCATCCTTCGTGATCCGAAGATAACTTTTTAACCTACCATTTCAATCAAGGTTAAAAAGTTAGGTTTGGAGCACCAAGAAGGTTGAATGAAGCTTAGGGACTGAGCAGCGCAGCGTAGCTGGAAGCTACGTGAGCAGCGGAAGGCCCGGCTGAGTTCAAGATTCGACGCCGAATCTCCATCCTGTGTTACTTCGTGATCCGAAGATGACTTTTTAACTTACCGCTATAGCAGATCATAGGGAACCTTCAACCGAATCCATAAGCTAACCTCGTAGGCCTTGGAAGGAGTAAGACATCTTGAGAAAGACTTTGACAGCAGCGGTAACGAGTTTAGCCCTCCTATTTACCTTGGGGGCAGGTAGCGCCTTTGCCGACTCCGCAAAAGCCGAGACAACGACGCTATCCAGTATCGTCGATTCCGTGTACGGGACGCCTTATAAATTCGGAGGCACCACGACAGCGGGATTTGATTGCTCCGGATTTACCCGGTACGTCTTCAGCAAGATGGGCATCAAGCTGGCGCGTGTGTCCGCCGCCCAGTATAAGCAAGGCACACCGGTACCCAAGAGCGAGCTTCAAGCTGGGGATCTCGTCTTCTTCAAGACGACGGGGACGGGCAAAGTATCCCATGTCGGTGTTTACATCGGCAACGGTGAATTCGCTCACGCGTCCTCATCCAAGGGCATCCGGATCGACAAGTTAAGCAATAGTTATTACCAGAACCGCTACGTTGGCGCGAAGCGAGTTCTCAGTAAATACGGTTATTCCGTCTACGCTGCGGAATCGTAATCCATTGATCTATCGGTTTCATCCTGTTCATCATCACTTACTCGCCGCAGGCCGGGTTCCTGTTAGAACCGCCTTGCGGTCTTTTTTTATCTGCACCCTTATCTATATAACGAAACAGCCCGGAAAAAGGTTGCCACAAAGCTAAAAATCCCGCGCAAATCTCACAATTTCCCGAAGGGGGGGCAAAAACCTTTACAAGCTGCGTAATTCCGGCTATTGTGAGGATAATGGAACAATTACGACGGACTTTCCTTTAACAAAGGAGGGGCAATATGGACCAATCGATGTCTCCGTTTCGTATCGTGCCGATGGAAGAAGCCCATGGCGCGGAAATTTGCACCTGGCGTTACGATTCTCCTTACGACATCTACAGCTGGCTGCCTTGGGAGCAAATGAAAGCGCTCGACGTGGAGTTTGGGAACCCGGCGATCCGCGCCGAACAGTATGTCTCCGTGTTGAATGCAAAGGGCGAGCTTGCCGGCTTCGCACAGTACTTCCCGATGGAAGGAGTCACCCGGCTTGGCATCGGCATGAAGCCCGAGCTATGCGGCCATGGGCTGGGCAAGCAGTTTGTGAGGACCATCGTGGAGGAAGCCCGGCGCCGTAAGCCGGAAAACCAGATTGACCTTGAAGTGCTGACCTGGAACACCCGGGCGATCCGGGCCTACCAGAAGGCTGGGTTTGTCATCACGGATCTGTACGAGAAGATGACGCCTGGCGGGGTGTCCAAACCGTTTTATTGCATGGTTCATAAGGGGCTGCCTGAATAAAGGCACGCCCCTTTTTATGTCCTGTTTTGATTAAGACTATGACTTATGGCACACAATTTAATGAAAACGGATCATTTTTGTTCCTAATTTGGACACAAAGACTATGATCAACCCGCGTGTTCCGTTATAATGGATAGGTAGCATACATAGGAGGGGCGATTGAAATGCAAAAGTGGATCATGAGCGGTTTGTTCGTCATCGCAGGCGCTTTAGCCCTAGTATTGATGTTCACCTTGCCAAGCCGGGAAGAGGCTGAGCAAGAAGCCAAGCCGCAAATGCCTGAAATCACCATGAACGCAGAACAAGCCGAAGCCATCGTCAAAGCAAATTGCATCTCCTGCCACGGTGATACATTGCAAGGCGGAGCGGGCCCAAATCTGCAGAAGATCGGCTCGGAATTGACGGCAGAACAACTGTATTCCATCATCACTAAAGGGAAGGGCGGCATGATGCCTTCTTTTAAGGATCGCTTAAAGGAAGAGGAAATTGCGAACGTCGCCATGTGGCTTGCGGAGAAAAAATAAAAGCACGAAAAAGCACGACCGCCGGGAATTTACGTTCCCGGCGGTCGTTTTGTTACCCCTATAGTTTCGATCATGCTCTGATTTGGTTAATCCCCTGACCGCATCTTTTCGTAGGCCTCGTTATATTGCTGCGCCTCCTTGATGTCGACGGCCGTAATGCCGCCTTCCTCCCAAGAGGTCAAACGGAGCGTTACCGTTTTATAGTCGATCGTGATAAAGGGATGGTGGTTAAATGCTTCCGAGATCGCTGCTACCTCATCAACAAATGCGATTCCCTTCATAAAGTTGGAAAACGTATATTTACGAAAAATCCATCGTCCTTCCTCTAGTTCCCATCCTTCCAGTTTTTCCAAATGCGCTTCTACTTCTTGCGGTGTAAACGGCATTATTCTTCCTCCCGTTCTCTTCAAGAACTCCTGTATATGTAAGTTTCCTCGTCACGCACCAGGATCTGAAGTTTGATTTGTCCTAGCTTCGTCTCCAACTATTGTATTCTCAAACCCCTGCCTTCATGCTTATCGCCATTGGACGGTACAGCGGCAGCAACAGTATCCGGTCATATCAAGGATACGGAGGTCAATTCGGAATCCCCAATCAGGATATTGATGCGATGTCCTTCGGGATCATAGATCACGATCGCACTGCCTACCTCAATCATCGGCTCCGAGCCCAACCCAAAGAATAAATCCTCCGCCAGAGCTTCAAGCACCTCGCCTCGATCCGTATCCGATAACCCTTCCCATTCCGAGGGCTCCATTTCGAAGAAAAGATAGCTATCTTGAATCCGGCCAACCGCGTTCGTCAAATCAGCCAAAATAAATTCATAATCCCTGCCGTGTTTTACGCCCACTGCGATATCCTCCCTTTCGGCCTTCTCCATTCTGACCGTAATCTTATTATACCGGAAAAAACCACTTAAAAAAAAAGGGAAATCTGTCGATAAAATAGTTAATCGTTTCAGACTGGTGTGTCAGTCTCTTCCGCAAGGACGCGGAAGGGCAAGTTGGTATCAATTTCTCTCAAGGACGAGGTGTACAATGGAATTTTCAACAATTATTGGTTTGATTCTCGGATTAATCGCCCTGATTTTAGGGATGTTCCTGAAAGGCGCACCCGTAGAAAGCTTGGTTCAGAACCCTGCGGCCTTCGTCATCATCTTTGTCGGAACGGCGGCAACGCTGTTTATGGGCTTCCCGTTATCGGAGTTGAAGAAGTTTCCGACCTTGATCAAAATGACGATCGTCAAACCGAAAATGATCAGCAAAGCGGAGTTGATCACCCTGTTTACGGAATGGGCGACCATTACCCGCCGCGAAGGCTTGCTGGCGCTAGAAGCGAAGGTCGAAGAGATCAACGACGATTTTCTGCGCGGCGGCATGCGGATGATCATCGACGGTAACGATCAGGAATTCGTTCAGGATGTCCTGACCGAGGATATCGCCGCTACGGAAGAACGGCACAAAGCCGGCGCCTTGATGTTCTCCCAGGCGGGGATGTACGCCCCAACGCTCGGGGTACTCGGTGCGGTGGTTGGTTTGATCGCCGCATTGTCCGACATGAGCGATATGGAGATTCTGGCTCATGCGATTTCGGGTGCATTTATCGCGACGGTATTCGGTATTTTCACCGGTTATGTTCTTTGGCACCCAATCGCCAATAAACTGAAGCGTCTCTCGAAGAAAGAGATGGAGATCCGGTTGATGATGGTGGAAGGCCTGCTGTCCATCCAATCGGGTGTGTCTACGATTGCTATTCAACAGAAGCTTGCCGTGTTCTTAACCCCTGCGGAACGTGCGGAAATCTTTGAAAAGGGGGCCGGTGATGGTGAGCAAAAAGAATAAAAAACACCAAGATCACGAGGAACATGCCGACGAGAGCTGGCTGCTCCCTTATTCTGACCTGATGACGCTGATGTTGGCGTTGTTTATCGTCCTTTATGGGATGAGCACGGTTGATGCTCTGAAATTCCAAGAGATGAGCGAAGCATTTAAGAGCGTGCTGACCGGAGGCACCAGTGTCCTCGATCAAAACGCCATGATCAGCAACAACAAGACTTCGCTCAGCGAAATCGAGACGCCAAAATCCACCCAGGATGGCTTAATGACGAAGAAGAACGAGCTGAAGCGTCAAGAACAGCAGAACCTGGAAGCTTTGAAGAAGCAGCTAGACACCTATATCAAGGAAAATGGATTAACGGATGACCTGGAAACGAAACTCAATCAATCCCAGCTGATGATCACGATTAGCGACAAGGCGCTTTTCGCTTCAGGAGAAGCCGTGGTGAAACCGGAAGCTCGTCAGTTAGCTAAGGCGATCTCCAACATGCTTCAGCAATTTCCGGATTATGAGGTTATCGTATCCGGCCATACCGACAACGTACCGATCTCAACCTATGAATTCCCGTCCAACTGGGATTTAAGCTCGGTGCGGGCGTTGAATTTTATGAAGATACTCCTGCTTAACACGAACTTGGATCCGAAGAAGTTTAGTGCCATCGGATATGGGGAATATCACCCTGTTGCCAGCAACGATACGGCTGCGGGCCGCGCACAGAACCGCAGGGTCGAAGTCTCGATCATCCGCAAGTACGTGGATAGCACCGAGCAGCTTGGCGTAACGGCTGCCCACGAATAAAGAAATAAGGACAGGCGCCTTTCGAGGCAAGCCTGTCCTTTATTTTTCGTAGACCGTGTCACGTTAGGAAAGCTCGTAATTCAGGGCCAAGCCCAACTCCCGCTTCTCTTGTTCGGTTAAGTCGCGCCAGGTGCCCACTTTCTGTTGGCCGAGATGGATGTTCATAATCCGAATGCGCTGCAGCCTGCGCACCTCATACCCGAGAGCGCTGCACATTCGGCGAATTTGCCGATTCTTCCCCTCGGTCAGAATAATTCGGAACACCCGATCCGAAACCCGCGTCACCTTGCACGGCAACGTCATTTCCCCGAGAATTTTAACGCCTTCGCTCATCGCCTTCACAAAGCTAGGTGTAATCGGCCGATCCACGGTCACGATATATTCCTTCTCATGCTTGCCTTCCGCCCGCAGAATTTTGTTGACGATATCACCATCGCTGGTGAGCAGGATTAATCCCTCCGAGTCCTTATCCAGTCGTCCAATCGGAAAAATCCGCTCCGGATGCCCAACGAAATCCACAATATTGCCTTTCACATGCGTTTCCGTTGTACAGGTGATCCCCACCGGCTTATTTAAAGCGATATACACATGCTTAGAGCGCTTCGCCGCAATCGGTCTCCCATTGACCCGGACATCGTCTCCAGGCTCCGCCTGGCTGCCTAGAACCGCCTTGACGCCGTTAATGGTCACTTGGCCTGACTCGACCAGCTTGTCCGCCTCCCGCCGGGAGCAGAATCCCGTTTCACTGATGAATTTATTAATCCTCATGATGCTGTCTTTGGTCCCTCCGCATGGCCTAGCAGTTCGCTTTAATTCGCGAGATCCGCTTGCCCTTCGTGATGTTCTTCCTCCTCCTGTACAAGCGGGAGGGTAATGGTTACAGCCGTTCCTTTTCCAAGCTCGCTTTCGATCTTCAGCGTCCCGCGGTGTCCTTCAATGATCCGCTGGCTGATCATCAGACCGAGACCGGTCCCTTTCTCCTTGTTCGTGTAAAAAGGCTCTCCCAGCTTCTGAAGCCGGTCCTTGGAAATCCCCTCGCCTTCATCGATGACGCGGAGCACGGCAAAGCCACTGTCGTCCTCCTCCACTTGAAGCAGGATCTTCCCTCCTTTGGGCATGGCCTCCATTGCATTTTTCAATAAGTTGATGAATACCTGCTTCAGTTGGTTCTCTTCACAGTGTACCAGAACCGGGCTCGGCGAGAAATGCACTTCAAATTCAATATTATGTAAATGGGCTTCGCTATCCAACAAAGAGACGACGTCCCCCATCGTGAAGCGGACGTCCTTGATCTGAAACTGCACTGCCTGAGGCTTGGCTAAAATCAGAAATTCGCTGACGATGAGATTAATCCGGTCCAGCTCCGCCAGCATGACATCGGTATGCATCACGTTCACCACCCGGGTGCGCTGCTGCATTTGCAGAAACCCGCGGAGCGTCGTCAACGGATTGCGAATTTCATGCGCAACCCCGGCGGCGAGCTGACCCACGGTGGTCAGCTTCTCTGACCGACGCAGCAAGTCTTCCATTTTATTGTGCTCCGTCATATCGCGGGAAATGCTGATCAATGCGGTAATTTTGCCAGCTTGGTCAAAGATAGGCGATACGCTGATGCTCACCTCGACTTGGCTGCCGTCCTTGCGTAATCGGACGGTCTCCGCCAATACCGATTCGGCGGTTTCAATCACTTCATTCTCCGGACGCCAAATGGTCCTCCCATCTAACTCGGACTCCGGGAGAAAATCGAGATACTTCCCGACAATTTCTTCGCTGCTCCAGCCGTACAGCCTTTCGAAGGCGGCATTGACTTGCAGCACCCGCCCTTTGACATCCGTGATATGAATCGCATCAGCCGTCTGGCTTATAATCGATTCAAGATACTCCTTCATGGACCGGTTCTCTTCGCTCTTTTGCCTCAGCTCGGTCGTATAACGGCCCAAGTTGTCTGCCATGATGTTGATTTTGTGGGCGAGGAGTCCAAGCTCGTCAAAGCTGCTGACTTTTAAGCGAGTATCAAGCCGGCCTGAAGCCAGCACATTCACCTGGTCTAAAATATGGCGAATTGGTCGGATGAGCCCGCCAGCCATCCAATAGCTCCCCGCCACCATCAATGCCAACAGACTGAGGGAAACGATGAGCTGACTGATCATCTGCTTGTTGATCGCATCGGCAATCGGGGAATAACTAGACACGACACGAATGACGTAAGGCTTCTCCCCGCTATTCGTAACGGGAACATAGCACTCCAGAACGCGTTCGCCGTTAATCCGAGTATCCACCAGCAGGCTGCGATTTTGCGAAATGGCCTCCGCAACGGAGCGTCTCAGCCCTTCATCATTTTTATAGTTATAGGTCCCGAACAGCCGATGGTTGGCATCAAAATGATTCGGGTCAATCCCTGTAATCTCCAGCAAGCTGCGATTCGTACTCATCGATTTTTGCGAAATACGATCCGGGCTGGTCATGATCAGGATCGCATCGGTCATGTCGCTGCTCATTCTTCCGCCCAACGTAAGCTTGACATAAGTGTACAACGAACGACTTTGTTCGACAGCAATAGCAATTTGATTCGCAGTCAGCATCATGTTCGCTTCGCTGTCCCTGCGCAGATTGTCCCGTACCGTAAAATAACTTAAAACGATATTCAGAGAGAGGATAATCAGCGCAAAACAAGATATAATCAAAGCGAGCTTGGTTTTTATAGTCAAGTGTTTATCCCACCTCTGGAACTAATTTATGGATATTTATGGGATTCACAATTTCTACATACATCATACCTTTTACGACATGTTTTGCAAAGACGTTGAATTTCCCAGATCGTATCCTTACAATATGTAGAAATGCCTACAAAGCCAGTTCTTGAGTCTTATCTATGAGACGTGATGTTCTGTTGAGTTATCCACAAATTATCAACATACTCACAATATTCTGGATAATATGTGTATAAAAATGGGGATATTCTTGCAGTTATACACAATGTTATTCACAACATGTTAACAACGAATGCCTGTTCGTTGGACAAAACGAATGGTTACGTTCATTAAGGAGTTGATTTGATCTATGCCTTCTTCATCCCCTTTGATCCCCGAACCTCCTGCCTCAACTTATCCCCATGAATATTGGATGGCCGAGGCAATTCGGGAAGCTCGAAAAGCAGAAGCCATCGGCGAAGTCCCCATCGGTGCGGTGATCGTCCGAGGCGACGAAATCGTTGGACGCGGCCACAACCTGCGGGAAAGCTCGCTCGATGGAACCGCCCATGCCGAGATGATTGCCATCCGCGAAGCCAGCGAGCGGCTTGGCGCCTGGCGGCTCCTTCACTGTCGTCTCTATGTCACTCTGGAGCCTTGCCCAATGTGCGCCGGGGCGATCGTGCAGTGCCGTGTCCCCCATGTGATCTACGGGGCGCCGGATCCAAAGGCGGGGTGTGCCGGCACCCTGATGAACCTGCTGCAGGAACCGCGGTTTAACCACCGCACCGATATTACCTCTGGCATACTTCAAGAGGAATGCGCCTCGCTGTTAACCGAGTTCTTCCGCCGGCTTCGCAAGAAATAACTTCTCATAAAACATTAAAACCTCCAGCCCCTTAAGAAACATGGGACTGGAGGTTTTTTTCGAGTGTAAGTATAAACTGTTGGATAAGTCCTAACGCCTAATAGCCAAACTGGCTCATTTCCTCTTGCAGCTGTTCCAAAGTCAACGTGTCTGTCGGGATGCCAATTTCAAAGGCTGGCTTCTCGTTGATTTGGGTAAAGTGGCTGGTCATTTGCACCGCTGCCTTAACGTTCGTCTGCGTATCCGGATCGTTCACGGCGACGTCCACCTGAACATTGTAGTACGCTGGGTAATTGTTCTCGTCGATTGCGGTATCCACAGTGAACTTGTTGATTTGCAGATGATTCTTCATCTCATCCAGCGCCTCGCCCAATTCATCCTGGTTGCCTTCCTGCAGCTCCTGCTTCGCCTGCTCGATTTCCTCCGGCGTCAGCTGCAGCATCGAACGGTATTCTTCTTTCGCCAGGATATCCAGCATCTTCGGCAATGCCTGGTTTACCAGAATGGTCACCGCTTCTTTTACATTGTCATTCGTAATGGCAAACTGCACGACTTGCTTGGCCTTGAAGCCTTCCGGCAGCGAAGCCTCCTTAGGATCGATGTTGCTGAAGTAAGCCCCCGACTCATATTCGGCGAATAAAGCCCCCATCAATTCCGTACTCAGCTTCTGAGTTTTCTCCGGGTTGAATAGATCCGGATTGAACTCCTCGCCAGCTTGCTCTGCCAACTCTTTCAAGTCCAGTACCAGGAATTTCCCAGTCACCGACTCCGGCATTGGCAAGAATGGGATGCTTGGGATTTTGACGTACAGCTTCTCGGACGTCATCACCAACGGGATTGTAATTGTCGTCGTCATATCCCCTGTCAGTTTGACTTCCAGCGTTGCTTCGGTTTGCATCGGTTCCTTCTGATATATTTGCTTGATGTTGATCTCAGCGTTCTTGAGCATGGATAACACCGCGCCCACTTGCGCCGACTCCGCGTCTCCCTCTGCCCCTTCTACAGAGAAATCCAAAATCTTAATTTGATTCTCCACCACGTAGGAGTCCATCTCCAGCGCCTTTATGGCTGCGCTGCTTAAAGCCTCCTTCGGCTCCTTCTTGCTGCTGCAGCCGGACAACACCAGTACAGCGGACAATACCACCAGCATCATCGACGTGAACCATTTCCTAGACATTACAGTCTCCTCTCTCCTGCCCTAACCTCGTAAAGCAATTCTTTTTCTTAAAAAGAATATATCACATATCATAAACCATACGCCAAAAGGACGGAATTCATATCTCCAAATTAATGGATGGCCTTCTTCTTGAAACGTCCGCCCTTGACGTCATGAATATTTCCAACTGCCAAAAATGCATTTTCATCGTAATGGTTAACGATTTCCTTCAGCTTCGCTTCTTCCAAGCGGGTGATGACACAGAAGATGACCTTCTTCGGATCCCCGGAAAATCCGCCTTCTCCCGTTAAGTACGTAACGCCGCGACCCAAGCGACTTAGAATCGCGTCTCCGATCTCATCGATTTGATCGCTGATGATCCATACCGATTTCGACTCGTCCAAGCCATCTACCACGATATCAATCGATTTGTAGGCAATATAATATGCTAACAGCGAAAATAATGCGCGCTCCCAACCAAACACGAAGCCTGCGCTAAGCAAAATAAAGAAGTTAAAGAACATAATGATTTCGCCAACCGAAAATGGGGTTCTGCGCGAAATCAGAATGGCGACAATCTCAGTACCATCCAAGGAGCCCCCAAAACGGATGACCAAACCGGTCCCTACACCCAGCAAAATACCGCCAAACACAAAGGCCAGCAATGTATCCGTTACAAACGGTTCAACATGGTGCAACAGTGTTGTGCCGGCCGACATGACGGAAATACCCAACAGGGTGGATATCGCAAAAGTTTTGCCAATTTGCTTATAACCGACAATAAGAAAAGGGAGGTTGAAAAGGAAGAGGAATACCCCAAGCGGGAGACCCGACAAATAAGAGGACATTACGGAAATACCGGTTATACCGCCGTCCGTAATTTTGTTAGGCACCAAAAACAGTTCCAGTGCAACGGAGACGATCACCGCTCCAATGACAATAAACATCGATCTGAACAAGGTGCTTTTCAGCGTCCGCTGTTTATGTTGGCGTACTTGGGTTGCATTAGGTGGAATCAGATGGGTTGGATTAACTGCGTTCAAATGGCATCACGATCCTTTCAAGTTGATTTGTTCACTTCTTCCCTCTCACCAGGCTTTCTGTCATATTCATGCTCCCCTTTAAGGACACAACCTATCTTTATTATGACATTTTCTTGGCTTGTTGTCTTGTTCTAATTCATAAGTCCCCTGGCAGTTTCAATACAAAAGCCCCAGCAGAGCTGGGGCCGAGGGACAGCGAATCGTTTCCAATGAAGAGGGCTTACCCTTCCGGATTGTAATGGCCATCTTGTTTACGCATTTTTACCTTTTTGGACCCGGATAACGGTTCTGGGCCTCTTTTCCCCTTGTCTCGCCGATGATCCTGGTCTTGCACGTTGTCGGAGCCTGAGGTTTGATAGGTCTGCGGTTTCGTCATAACAAATAAAGCCTCCCTTGGTTTAATCCACAAGGTTAATTTGCGAAGAAACGGCAGCCCTTATACACGAAAAAAAGAGCATCTCTGCTCTCTGAGTATACGATATGTATGGCGGAGAGGGTGGGATTCGAACCCACGTGGGCTTGCACCCTAACGGTTTTCAAGACCGCCCCGTTATGACCGCTTCGGTACCTCTCCAAGGAAAAATCCGATTCGCGTAACAAATCAGATTCTACCATATCGTCCGCAAGCGCGCAAGTTAATTACGCTTGGTAATCTTCTGCAAATTCCCCATATAAGGGCGCAGAACTTCAGGAATAACAACACTTCCGTCCTCTTGTTGGTAATTCTCAAGAATGGCCGCTACGGTACGACCGACAGCCAGCCCTGAACCATTCAGCGTATGCACAAACTCCGGCTTCGCTTTCGGCTCCGGACGGAACCGGATGTTCGCCCGGCGAGCTTGGAAGTCCTCCACGTTAGAGCAAGAGGAGATTTCGCGGTAGACGCCGCTTTCCGGGAGCCATACCTCTAGGTCATACGTTTTAGCTGCCGTAAAGCCCATATCGCCCGTACACAAGGCAAGCACACGGTAAGGCAGGCCCAATAGCTGCAGCACGCGTTCCGCGTTCTCCGTCATTTTCTCCAGTTCGTCATAGGAGGTGTCCGGATGGACAATCTTGATCATTTCCACCTTATTGAACTGGTGCTGACGAATCAAACCCCGCGTATCGCGGCCCGCCGCGCCAGCCTCGGAACGGAAACAGGAGCTGTAAGCCACATAATAACGCGGCAAGTCTTCCGCATTCAAGATTTCGTCACGATGATAGTTGGTTACCGGCACCTCAGCCGTTGGGATCAGATAGTAGTCGTTGCTGCCGGTGAGCTTGAACAAGTCCTCTTCGAACTTCGGAAGCTGGCCTGTCCCGTACAAGCTGTCTTGATTCACGATGTACGGCGGAAGCATTTCCTCATACCCGTGCTCGTTGCTGTGCAGATCCATCATAAAGTTGATGAGTGCACGCTCAAGACGGGCCCCCAGCCCTTTGTAGAACGTAAACCGCGAGCCGGTTACCTTAGCTGCAGCCTCAAAGTCAAGGATGCCGAGGTCAGCGGCAATATCCCAATGCGCCTTCGGAGTAAAATCGAATTTCCGCGGTTCGCTCCAACGGCGCACCTCAACGTTATCTTCTTCAGAAGCCCCCACCGGTACACTCTCATGAGGAATGTTCGGAATCGAGAGCATCAGCTGATCAATTTGGGCCTCCAGCGTTCGTACCTCTTCGTCCAGCTCCTTGATGCGATCCCCGACTTCGCGCATCTCCACGATCAGCTCGTCGGCGTCCTCTTTGTTTTTCTTACGCTTGGCCACTTCTGCAGATACCGTGTTGCGACGGTTTTTGAGCGCTTCGCTCTCTTGAAGCAGCTCCCGGCGTTTCTCATCCAGCGGGGCAAAACCGGAGATCAGCTCCAACGATTTCCCCCGATTTTTCAGCGCTTCCTCAACGCGCGCATATTCATTTCGTAAGATTTTCACATCTAACATGAGTAGTCCCTCCTAGAATGATCCCGCACAGACCTGCCGACCTTCATCTGGGGAGACCCGCGGACGGAAAGGCTGCTTAACGGAAGTTCAAAACGCCGGTAAAACAGACAAAACCTCAACCCGCAAAGGAGTCAAGGCCTGCTTACGGCTGCTTGGCTTGCCTGATCATCTCCACAAAATACGTATGTAGCGAGAAGTCGTCGGTCAGTTCCGGGTGAAACGACGATACGAGCAAATGCCCTTGTCGTGCGGTCACGATCTCGTCCTTATAGGTCGACAACACCTCGACTCCGTCTCCAACCGCCGTGATCAGCGGAGCACGAATAAATACGGCCCGCAGCGGCGCCTCAAGTCCCTTCACGTCAAGGTCGGTCTCGAAGCTTTCACGCTGACGTCCAAACGCATTGCGCGATACTTTAATATCCATCAGACCGAGATGAGGTTCCTCGCCGCCCTCGATCTCCTTCGCCATGACGATCAATCCTGCACAAGTCCCAAAGATCGGTTTCCCTTGTCCAGAAAAATCCCGAATGGCTTCAATAAAGCCGTATTTCCGCATCAGCTTGCCGATCGTCGTGCTTTCGCCGCCAGGAATAATCAATCCATCCAAGTCAGCAAGCTGCTCGACTTGCTTCACGGTTACGCCTTCAACTCCGGTCTTCTCCAAGCTGCGGATATGCTCCGCAACTGCGCCTTGCAGCGCCAACACCCCTACTCTCATGATAAACCTTCTTTCTCTAGAGGTAGTTCAAATCGTCGTTACCATTCCTCTTTGAACATTCATTAAAACGGCAGTTTACTAAGATGTACCCCGACCATCCCTAGGGACAGCCGGGGTGAAAGACTTGCCTTTGATTCCAGCGGTTACTTCCGCTCTCAGGATTACCAGCCGCGATCCGACATCCGCTCTGCTGCGGCCAATTTGGAAATTTCAATGCCTTTCATCGGCGTACCCAAGTTCTTGGATACTTCAGCGATCAGTTTGTAATCCGTGTAATGCGTCGTCGCTTCAACGATCGCCCGGGCAAATTTCTCTGGATTATCCGATTTGAAAATACCGGATCCCACGAACACCCCGTCTGCACCCAAGTGCATCATCAAGGCCGCATCCGCCGGAGTAGCTACCCCGCCTGCAGCGAAGTTAACGACTGGCAGCTTGCCTTTCTCATGAACTTCGAGCAGCAGATCGTAAGAAACGCCGAGGTTTTTCGCTTCCGCATACAGTTCGTCCTTCGACATGTTTTGTACTTTGCGAATTTGGCTGTTGATCAGACGCATATGGCGTACCGCTTCAACGATGTTGCCCGTTCCTGGTTCGCCTTTCGTCCGGATCATCGATGCGCCTTCGCTGATCCGGCGCAGCGCTTCACCCAAGTCCTTAGCGCCGCACACGAACGGCACCGTGAAATCCCGTTTATCGATATGGAACACTTCATCCGCCGGGGTCAGTACTTCACTCTCGTCCAAATAGTCTACCCCAAGCGATTCCAGAACTTTCGCTTCCACGTAATGACCAATACGTGCTTTGGCCATAACCGGGATGGAGACAACCTTCATGACTTCCTCAATAATCGTTGGATCCGCCATGCGGGCAACGCCGCCAGCCGCCCGGATATCGGAAGGCACACGCTCCAGCGCCATAACGGCGGTAGCCCCGGCCGCTTCGGCAATTTTGGCTTGTTCCGCATTCATGACGTCCATAATGACGCCACCTTTTTGCATCTCAGCCATACCTCTTTTAACACGCGATGTTCCTGTTTCCATGTCCAATCCTCCCGATAATAATCTAACTAAATATTTTACAAGATACGCCTTAAATACACAACCCGTTTACTCGGATTTGAATGGACCGTTAGAAAAGATTTTTGATCCCGTTAAACAGATCGCTGAAGAAATCACCAATCGCCCGCATCACCAGGGTGAACCAGCCGGCTTTCTCCGCATCCTCGGCCGTGATCAGATTGACCGTCTTCTCAAGCGTTTGGTCCATGCCCGGCGCTTTAAACGTATAAGTCACCGTCCCAACCTTGGTTCCTTGCTTCAAAGGAGCTGTCAGGTTGCTTTCGTCGGCCAGCGTTACTTTGGCTTCAACCGCACTCGTATCTGCGCCTTTCGGCACAACGAAGCTAACCGCTTGATCGGTTACCACCGGAACTTCCGTATTTTTGGCTTTCTTCACCGTAACGGTTTCGGTTCCAGTAACTGTCGTCTTCGGCGGCACGATTTGTTTCGTTTCAAAGTTATTGAACCCGTAGTCCAGGACTTTCCGCGTTTCCACAAAGCGGGCTTTGTCCGAAGCGGTACCCATGACCACGCTAATTAGCCGCATTCCGTTACGCACCGCTGTACCTGTGAAGCAGTTACCGGCATTGGAGGTGTGTCCCGTCTTCAGACCGTCCAAACCCTCGTAAGCAAATTGTTTAAAGTTCGTGACGTTCTTATTGGCTTCCAGCATCCAGTTCAAGTTCACCATCGGCGCGGTATCGCGGTCGCGGAACTTCTTGCTTTGAATCGTTGTAAAGCGGGTAAAGTCCGGATGGTCCGTTACGATATATTTGGCCAAAATAGCAGCATCCAGCGCGGACATTACGGTTTCTTTCCCATCGGTCGGACGGAATTCCGCCGGCATATCTGCGATATCCAAACCGGTCGAGTTCGCAAAGTGGGCGGTCTTCATTCCCATCCGCTTGGCTTCATCGTTCATCATTTTCACAAAAGCCTGCTCGGAACCGGCCACATATTCTGCCAGAGCAACCGTCGCATCATTGGCGGAGGCAATCGCCATCGCCGTATATAGTTCTTCTACAGTATGTTGATCCCCTTCGGCCAGAAAAATCCGTGAACCGATCGTTTGGGCAGCATTTCTCCCTACGGTCACTACGTCATCCCAGCTGAACTTTCCTTGTTTCACAAGTTCCGCCACGATATATTCGGTCATCATCTTGGTCATGCTGGCCGGAGGCAGCGGTTGTTCCCCATTAACATTCAATAAGATTTGTCCAGAGACAGGCTCGAGCAAGATCGCAGCGCTGACTTCCAAACCTAAAGACTCCACGGAAGGAATTGAGGTAGCCGTTTGCACTGTCGTCGTTTCGGTTGTCGTTGTTTCGGCAGTAGTAGATTCTGTCTGTTCCCCTTCGGCCAGCGCCATCGCCGGCGCGAGAGAGAATACTAGCGCATTCAGCAGCAGCACAGAAGCAACGCCTTTGCGCAGGAAACGCCGTTTAGTTGTCGATTTGCGTTGTGGTTGTTTGAGTTTCAATGCCCTTAAAGCTCCCCTCATATTCTTTCATTTTGCTTTATCTATTCTATCACAGGGGTACCTGTAAAAAAAGACAAGCAGGGCGGAAAACGCCCTGCCAGTGTTGGAATATTATGGTCAGCTCATTTCTATCGAAATTTACGAGTTTATTGAATCGAGTAGTTAGGCGCTTCTTTGGTGATTTGTACGTCATGCGGATGGCTTTCGCGCAGGCCGGCACCCGTGATGCGCACAAACTGCGTATCGTTCCGCAGCTCTTCGAGCGTCTTCGTGCCGCAATACCCCATCCCGGAACGCAGACCGCCAATGAGTTGGTGGATCGTATCCGAGAGCGGTCCCTTATACGCTACGCGTCCTTCAATCCCTTCCGGAACGAGCTTCTTGTCATCGTCTTGGAAGTAGCGGTCCTTACTGCCTTGCTTCATGGCGCCCAGCGAGCCCATGCCTCTGTATACCTTATACCGACGCCCTTGATAGATTTCCGAGTCGCCAGGGCTTTCCTCGGTCCCGGCAAACAAGCTGCCCAGCATGACCGCATGCGCACCGGCCGCGATCGCTTTGGTAATTTCGCCGGAGTATTTGATGCCGCCGTCCGCGATAATCGGAATTCCGTATTCACGGGCAACTGTCGCGCAATCGTATACTGCCGTGATTTGCGGCACGCCGATCCCAGCGACGACGCGGGTGGTACAGATCGAACCCGGTCCGATCCCCACCTTCACAACGGAAGCTCCGGCTTCGATCAAAGCTCTCGTTCCCTCGCCTGTCGCTACGTTCCCTGCGATGATCGTCAAGTCCGGATACCGTCTGCGAAGCTCGGCCACAGCATCAATAATGTTAATGTGATGGCCATGCGCCGAATCGACTGTAATGACGTCAACGCCGGCTTTTACCAACGCCTCAGTCCGTTCAAAGGTATCCTTGGAGATGCCAACCGCTGCGCCAACAAGCAAGCGCCCTTGGGCATCCTTAGCCGCATTCGGGAATTGGATCGCTTTTTCAATATCTTTGATTGTGATAAGGCCTTTCAGAATATTCTGCTCGTCAACGAGCGGAAGCTTCTCGATTTTATGCTTTTGCAAAATAATTTCTGCTTCGTGCAACGATGTTCCCACCGGAGCGGTAATCAGGTTGTCTCTCGTCATGACGTCGCTGATTTTGATATTATAATCATGAACAAAGCGCAGGTCACGGTTGGTCAAAATCCCCACCAGTTTCTGCTCTTCATTCACAATCGGCACGCCGGAAATGCGGAACTTGGCCATAACCTGCTCTGCATCGGATACGAGATGATCTGGAGTCAGCGAGAAAGGATTGGTGATAACGCCGCTCTCGGAGCGCTTCACCCGATCGACCTCTTCAGCTTGTTGTTCGACCGGCATATTTTTATGGATGATCCCAATGCCGCCTTCCCGTGCGATGGCGATTGCCAGCGCCGCTTCGGTGACCGTGTCCATGCCTGCACTGATCAACGGAATATTCAGCTTCACCTTGTCGCTAAGCCGAGTGGACACGTCCACCTCTTTAGGCAATACCTCCGATTTACGGGGAATCAGAAGCACATCGTCAAACGTTAAGCCTTCCTTGTCAAATTTACTTTCCCACACCGTGATGAATCCTCCTTCGAATTTTGATGATTTGCTGGGCTTTATTCCTGAAATTCGGGTATAAAAAAAACGACTACCGTGTAATCCCTATGAAGACACAACCCTTATATATCAAGACCGTATAGCCGCTTACGAAAATATATTGTTCCCATCTTAGCAAAGCCCCTCTGGGCTGTCAAGGACAAGCGCAAGCAAAGTAACAGGCGGCCTCCCAGCGAATACGAGTGTCTATTTGTCGCGTACATTGACCTAAAATTTGCAGGTATTCTGATGCTAATCCTGCCCCATTCCCCTTCGTTTGATTCTGCAAAAAGAAATAGGACGGAGAAGCCTTGGGCGCCTTCTTCCGTCCTTGTATTTTCCTTGTATACACTTCGCTCAGCTAACGCTTATTGGGCGTAATCACCTGGTCGATGATCCCATACTCGCGCGCTTCGTCTGCGCTCATGAAATAATCTCGGTCCATGTCTTTTTCAATCCGCTCTAGGGGTTGACCGGTGCATTCCGCGGCAATGGTGTTCAGCACGGCTCGGGTTCGCAATATCCGGTTAGCACTGATCGCAATGTCGCTGGCCTGCCCTTGGGCACCTCCATGCGGTTGGTGAATCATGATCTCGCTGTTGGGAAGAGCAAATCGTTTGCCCTTTGCCCCGGCCATTAACAGGATCGCGGCAAAAGACGCCGCCATTCCAGAGCAGATCGTCTGCACGTCGGGTTTCACATACTGCATCGTATCGTAGATCGCAAAGCCAGCTGACGTCGAGCCGCCCGGACTGTTGATATAAAAGTAAATATCCTTCTCCGGATCCTCCGCCGCCAAAAATAGCATTTGCGCCATAATGCTATTCGCAACCTGATCATCAATCGCGGAACCGAGAAACACGATCCGATCCTTCAGCAAACGTGAATAAATGTCATACGACCGCTCTCCCCGGCCGGTTTGCTCAATGACGTAAGGAATGACTGAACTCATGGCTTACCCTCCTTCAAATCAGGCGGCAAGACCGTAGGACATCAACATCAGATGGTTCTGCACCGGATCGGCAACAAGAGTGTCTACCTTGCTTCGTAAAGAGCTGCGACGGTACGACTGGAGAGTTACCACCGGAACCACATCCTGAGGCCGGGCGTCGTTATACAGCATCGCCAGCGCAGCCGCGTCTTCTCGGCGAATCGCATCCATGTAGGCAAGAACGAGTACATCGTCGGTGAAAGCCTCGGGTAAGGTGTCCTCCTTCATGGATTGAACCTCACCCTCCGGTGGCGCTGCAACTCCTCGTCTGGAACCCTTCACTGTATTCCGCAGTCTGACCCGAGCTCTGTGCAAGGCGGCTTTCACCGCCCCTTCCGTCGACCCAATCAACTGCGCTGCTTCGCCAGCTGTATATTTTAAAGTATCAATCAGCAGCAGCGCGGTGCGTTGTAGAGGCGAAAGCTCGTCAACCAGCGTCTCCATTGCGGCCCACACTGCAGCAGGATCGGTCGGTTCCGGCGCTTGCAGATGTTCGTCCAGGGGGAGCGATTCAACCGGAAGCTTCCGTTTGCGTTTACGGTCGATCCAAGCATGCTGGGCGGCACGGTAAAGATAGGCTCGTGTGAGTTGAACGTCATCACCTTTCCCTTGCGTCGCCGACCATATCTTAAGCCATGTATCCTGCGCCAAATCGTCGCCTTCCCAAACGGATCCGGTGATAGATCGGCAGTAATTGCGCAGTGCGGTACCGTACAATTGGACCCATGTTTGAAAGTTGCCCCTTTCTGAACGGGACCGTGCAGACACGGATCTCTGCAGATCACGCTCCTTAGCTGCTATAGGCACCGGAACACACCTCCATCTGTAGTGTAAGATCTCGCGATCTCCAATGATCCATCTTGTGTCATGCCCTCACACCAGTCTTCGACCAACCAGGAGTAAGCTGAAGACTTACTCACCGGTATAAACGTGTTTTTCGGAAGGAACGATACGCGGGATCATCAAATTTTTTATATCATAACACCTTTCGTTCACACTACACACTAGCAGCTTTAGCCGCATTTGCAGCTCCCCACAGTGATCCCGGATTGGCTCGATTGGGGTAAAGTTTAAGTATGGCATAGTATAACTCATGAGCAGTATCTCAAGAGCGGTATCTCAGCTGCAGTATTGTACCGTCTGCCCCTCCACGCGATTCCTGCAAAAATGCAGTTTTTGTGAGGAGAAATTGCCATTTTGCCCAAAATCCCTGCAAAAGTGCAGGCTTTTGGGGCCGATTTGCTCCATTGCCCCAAATCACGAAAAAATAACTGCACTTTTGCAGGCTTCGGCTCAA
>NZ_JALXVO010000029.1:0-52457 GCF_025151705.1 Paenibacillus sp. p3-SID1389
CAAAACTGACGAGAATTAAATCTCGATTTAATACTCACTCGTTGTTCAGTTTTCAAAGATCAACTTCGTTTTTTCGTCATCGCTGTGTTTCAGCGGCGACTTAAATAATATAACATATTGAGATCAGAATCGCAAGCCTTTTTTTGAATTTTTTTTATTCAAGTGATTCGCAACTCGTTTTCTCTCAATTCCCCACTCTCAATTCGATTTATTTAGTAGTTTTCGTGGGACATTTAATATATCACATTCCGCGTTCATGCTCAAGTCATAACATGAGGAATTATTTAGATTCATTCAAAAAAATAACAGAGCAAGGGGAGTTGCCTCCCCAGCTCTGTTTACTAGTTAAGCATTAATCCACGGATTCCGTCGTCCATTCGAGCTGCCGGTACGTTGACGATTTTTTTTGCCCGTCGATCCGTTACTCGATTTACTTTGTTTCTTTGAACTCGGCTGCGAGTCAGGGCTGCCCGAAATTTTCACGTTTTTTTTGGAAGAGGTTGGCGTTTTAAAGTTTGCTTCTGTTTTCTGGGGCTCACTCTCCTCCGTCTCGTCGCCGGAAGCGGAAGTCTGCGCCTCCCGATCAAAGTGACCCTTCATGTTTTCCATCCCGCCTACTTCACCCTTTAAAGGTTCGTTAGCTAGTGGAGCCAGGTTATTCGCTCCAGGATAGGCCATCGGATAAGAATAGGCTGACGGCATCACCGATGTTGGATAACCTGGTACGGGCGGGCCATAACAAGGCATCATTCCGGGATGATGCCCCCAATCCATCGTTTGAGGATAGAATGCATTGTTATTCGCTTCAGGAGATACGGCTTGCGGAAACACAGCGTGTGGCTGAATATTTGGATTTGGATTTGCGTACGGGCTTACCGCTCCCAAGTTCGGCATTTGCGATACAGGCGCGTTAGCGTTCAAAATTCCCGGATACTCCCCTTCCGTCGGCGACAGTGCTGTTGGTGAAGGATTGCCATAATAGCCAGATACGGGTTCAGCTGCAATCGGATATTGATAAAATGGAGGATAGGCTTCCTGAGTCTGAGTCGTATATGGATAAGGAGACGTTCCCGAGCAGCCACAAGGTGACGGAGCGTAACCCATGGCCGGAAGTGTGGATGGTTGTGTGTATTGCGGCAGAAGATGGCTTGGATAGGAAAGGTTCGGGTACTGATTTGGCTGCGTATTCGGCCCATACGTGTAAGGACTGACTCCTGTAGGCTCTCCCTTCATCGGCTCATAGCCATAAGGGCTGATTCCCGTTGGCTCGCCTTTCATCGGCTCATAACCGTAAGGGCTGATTCCCGTTGGCTCGCCTTTCATCGGCTCATAACCGTAAGGGCTAACTCCTGTGGGTTCCCCCTTCATGGGCACATGGCTGTAAGGGCTGACGTTTTGCGGCCCGTAATTTGCAGGAGAGATATTCGGTTCGTACGAATAGGGCTGAATCTTAACGGGTTCATGCTTTTGCGGCTCGTAATGAATCGGTTGGAGCTTCGTGGATTCATATTGGATTTGCTCCACTTCCATTTTGATCTCCATCGGTACTACTTTAGGCGGCTGAACTTGCGCCGGCTGTTGCTTCGGCGGCGCCACATTGATGGGCTGTTGCTTCGGCGGCGCCACATTGATGGGTTGTTGCTTCGGTGGTGCCACGTTGATCGGCTGTTGCTTCGGCGGTTCTACGTTGATTGGCTGTTGTTTGGTTGGCTCTGTTTTCGCCGGGGCTTCCTTCGGCTTTTCGGTTTTCACCGGCTCCACCTTCTCCGGCTTTGGTGCTGTCATTTCTGGCTTGACGCCGGTTGGAGCTTTCTTTCCAGAACCGGCGATGGGAGCCGTGTTCTTCTTACCAGTTTGCGCAGGAGACATCCCTACGTTCGGCGCAGAAGGGTTGTCGGCACCACCTGACGGATTTCCCATGCCCGTAGGTATGTTGACGATGTCCCCAACCTTCAATTGATTCGGGTCGCTAAGCTGTGGGTTTGCATCGATCAGACTCTGCAAAGGTAATCCCCAAGCTTTGGACAGCTTCCATAACGTGTCCCCCTGCTTGACAATGTGCTTGTAGACATTGCCCGTTTCACCGCCAATCGGTACGGCCACGGCTGGAATCTTTACTTTGTCACCGATGTTCAATTGATTTGGATTGGCGATCTGCGGGTTAGCTTCGATCAGTTTTTCCAGAGGCACGTTATACTTTTTTGAGAGCTCAAACAAAGTATCGCCTTTTTTCACAATATGGATTTTCACGCGATAAAGACCTCCTAGGTTTCTTCTCCGGTACGTGATGATCGCCCGGGGCCCATTTATTACATCCTATGCAGGAGCCCGATTTTTGACATCCTAGAAAAGAAAAAATCCTATCTCCCTCTTAGGTCGAGGAAAATAGGATTCTTGTCGGCCTTACCGAACGTTACCAAACTTTCAATCCGTCCTTATCAACGATCGCGCGGAATTCCTCCAGCAACTTCAGCGTAATCGGGCCGGCATGCCCTTCGCCGATAATGCGGCCGTCGACTTCGCGCACAGCGATAACTTCGGCAGCTGTCCCCGTCAGGAACACTTCGTCAGCGACATAAACGTCATGCAACGTAAATGGCTGCTCTTGGATATTGTAGCCTTTTTTGCGGCAAATTTCGATGATCGCTTGGCGGGTAATGCCGTCCAAGGCGCCCAAGTAACATGGAGGAGTAGTAATAACCCCGTTTTTGACGATGAAAATATTATCGCCCGAACCCTCCGTAACGTACCCTTGCGCGTTCAGCATGATCGCTTCTCCTGCACCGGACAGGTTCGACTGGATTTTCACCAAAATGTTGTTCAAATAGTTCAGCGATTTGATCTTCGGATTCAGAGCGTCCGGAATGTTGCGGCGCGTCGATACGGAGACGGTTTTCAGCCCGGTTTTGTAGGCTTCCTCCGAATAGATCGCAAGCTGCTCTACGATAATGATCACCGAGGCTTTCGGGCAACGATTTGGATCCAATCCGAGGTTGCCGGCGCCGCGGGAAACTACAAGACGGATATAACCGTTGCGCAGATCATTGCGGCGAAGCGTCTCGACCAGCGCATCTTCCATTTCCTGATACGTCAGCGGAATGTCCAACATAATGGATTTAGCCGAATCGTATAGGCGGTCCAAATGCTCCTTGCATTTAAAGATGTTCCCGTTATAAATGCGGATGCCTTCAAAAATCCCGTCCCCGTACAAAAATCCATGGTCATATACGGAAACCTTTGCTTGATCTTTTGTTACGAATTGTCCATCTAAATAAATCCATTGTTCTGCCATTATTTTGGCACCTCCGCTTTTTGATCTCCAAACGATAAGCTGGGATAACTGCCCAGCACGCGTACTTGACAGCTTAACGCTTCGATTTCTCCAATCGCTGAACTCAGCAGCACAGAATCGATCGATTCAAGCACATCCATAATAAAATAGTAATTGCCAAGCCGTTTCTTCGTAGGGCGCGACTCAATGCGCGACAAATTCAGCTTACGCCATGCAAATGCAGACAATACCTGATGCAAGGCGCCCGGAAAATCCTCCGGCAACGTCACCAGCAGACTTGTTTTATTTTGAGCAGCTGGATATTTCAGTTCAAACGGCCGCGGGCCGATCAGAACAAACCGGGTATAGTTGTTGTCGTGGTCCGTCACTTGGCGAGCCAAGACATCCAATCCATGGCGCTTAGCCCCAAGTGCCGTACCGATCGCCGTCCAGCCTTGTCCCGGATTTTTCTTCACCAGTTCTACCGCTTCTGAAGTGCTGCCGGTATGTTCCAGCTCCGCCTTGGGCATCCGTGAACGGATAAATTGCAGGCATTGGGCCATCGCAACCGGATGGGACAGCACCTTCGTCACTTTGCTGTAATCAATGTCGCCCGATGGATCGGCCGCTTGGAACTCTTCCCGCTTGCCGATCAAATTCTGCACGGAAGGGTACACCCATTCAACCTGCATCGGAACATCCACTTCATGGACAAGCCAATCCATATGAAGACTGACGGAGCCTTCAATCGTATTCTCCATCGGGATGACGCTGTAATCGCTGTGTCCGCTGGCCGTGGCTAAGAATACGTCGGAAATCTGCTTGAAGTGCAGCAGCTCCACCGGCTCATCGCCAAACAGGTGCAGCGCCGCTTCATGGGATACCGAGCCTTCCGGCAGCAATGCTATTCGTTTCATCTCCTGACTTCCCCTCATCAAGGTGGTTCAACCATTTATCTTATTCGATCACGAAGCTCTTACGATCCGTAGGCTTGAATGTGATCCAGAAATGAACCTTCACTCTCCATAGTAAGCTCCACTGCCCCCGATGTGCAAGGCTTCAACCGCATGGTCTGCGCGGAGATGCCTTCCCCACTCAGCACCTCCAGCAAAAACGACTCCAGCTGTTTGTCCGCTCCCTGACGGCGGTCCGTCAGACAGAGCAGCGTCGGTCCGGCTCCGCTTAAGGCAGCGCCCAAAGCCCCATGGGCAGTTGCTTCCTTAAGGATCCGGGCCATTCCGGGCACGAGTGCAGCCCGGTACGGCTGATGCAGCCGATCGCGCATGGCAGCCGGGATCAAATCCAGCCGGCCGGCGGCTAACGCCGCTGTAAGCAGGGACGTGCGGCTGACGTTGTACACCGCATCCTGCAGGCTGATCTGCTTCGGCAGCGCCTCACGCGCCTTGGAGGTGGACAGCTGAAAGTCAGGAATAGCAACGAGCACCTCCAGATCGGCTGGCGGCTCGATGCGCAGCACATCCGCGTGCGCCCCGTCCCAAACCGCGGTAATAATCCCGCCGAACAGGGAGGCACCAACGTTGTCCGGATGCTTCTCCAAGGCCGTAGCCATATCGAAGAGCTTGGCCTTGCTTAAAGGCTCGCCAACCAGCAGGTTGGCCGCAAACAGCGCCCCGACGATCGCCGAAGCGCTGCTGCCAAGCCCGCGGGTTAACGGAATATCTGATTTCATCGAGATTTCCAGTTCCGGTAAGGTCACGCCGGCTTCCGCAAACACCGATTGCGCGACTTGGTATACCAGATTGCTTTTATCGGTCGGCAGTCCTTCCAAGTTCCCCCCATGCAGGGTGATCACCGTGGAGGTTGCCGGTTTCATTTCAATCCAGGCATAGAGGTTAAGCGCCATACCAAGCGTATCAAAGCCGGGCCCCAGATTCGCCGTGCTTGCCGGCACCTTGACCCGGACGCCTTCCCGGCGAATCATGCCCGTGCTCCTTGCAGCTTGGCGATCGCATTCAGCACCGCTTCCTCCGTATCCTGTACGACAAGCGGTTCGCCGCCAATGCTCTTGATCGCGATGTTCGGATCCTTCAGACCATGTCCGGTCAGCACGCAAACGACGGTCTCGCCGCCTTTGAAATAGCCTTCCCGATGCAGTTTATAAACGCCGGCGATCGAAGCCGCTGATGCCGGCTCGGCAAAGATGCCTTCCTTGGCAGCGATGGTGCGGTATGCGTCAAGGATTTCGTCGTCCGTAACGTAGTTGATTTGCCCGCCGGATTCCTCCGCGGCGGCGACAGCTGTCTTCCAACTGGCTGGATTGCCAATCCGAATGGCGGTCGCAATCGTTTCCGGCTCCAGAATCGGCTCGCCTTTGACGATCGCCATCGCGCCTTCGGCCTCGAATCCAACCATCCGCGGCAGAGAAGTCGATTTACCGCGCTCATAATATTCCTTGAAGCCTTTCCAATAGGCCGAGATATTGCCCGCGTTGCCGACGGGAATCGCCAATACATCCGGCGCTTTCCCCAGTTGGTCGCACACCTCGAATGCCGCTGTTTTCTGGCCTTCAATGCGGTACGGGTTCACCGAGTTGACCAGCGTGATCGGATGCTTGGCGGTGATGTCGCGCACGATTTCGAGCGCCCGGTCGAAGTTACCTTCGATGGCAATCACTTTCGCCCCGTAAATCATCGCTTGCGCCAGCTTTCCGAGGGCAATGTTGTTATTCGGAATCAGCACGATGCAGTCGATTCCCGCCCGAGCCGCATAAGCCGCTGCCGCTGCCGAGGTATTCCCCGTGGACGCGCACATAATCGTCCGGCTGCCTTCCTCCACCGCTTTCGCGACGGCCATCACCATTCCGCGGTCCTTAAAGGAACCGGTTGGATTCAGCCCTTCATATTTGAAATACAGATCCAGGCCCAGCTCCTTCGACAGGTTCTCCGCGCGAACCAGCGGGGTATTGCCTTCCTGCAGCGTCAGCTTCGGCGTCTTGTCGCTCACCGGCAAATATTCCTTGTACGTTTCCAGCAATCCGAGATATCTCATGCAAAAAGAACTCCTTTATTCTGAATTAATGTTATTATCCCTCTACGCGATACACGCTTTTGATCCGATGAATGACGTCCAGCGATTCGAAATGGGCCAATACCTTATCCATGCTTGCCTTGCTGGCATTGTGCGTCACGATCATAATTTCAGCACCTTCAACATTCGTATTTGGCGACTGTACGACCGACTCCAAGCTCACCTCGTATTCGGCGAAGACTTGGGTGATCTGCGCCAGAACGCCGGCTTTATCGTCGACGTGGAGCAACAGGAAGTTTTTGTAGGCGATTTGTTCGTCGGTTTTCAGCTTCTTGGGCTTATACGGGACGATGGCTTTCAAACCGTTCACGCCAAGCTTGAGGTTCTTAACGACAGCGACCAGGTCCGCAACCACGGACGTGGCCGTCGGCATTTCGCCGGCTCCCGCACCGTAGAACATCGTTTCCCCAACGGCTTCCCCATACACGTACACCGCATTGTAAACGCCATTTACGGCCGCGATCGGATGCGTATTCTTCACCATGGTCGGCTGAACCGTAATGCTGAATTCGTCATCCTGCCGTTCTGCGATGCCGAGCAGCTTCATCTCATACCCAAGACGCTTGGCATATAAAATATCTTCCTTGGATACCGAAGTTATGCCTCTAACATGCACATCGTCCAGCTCCACGTTGGTGCGGAAACCGAGGGTTGCGAGAATCGCCATTTTGCGAGCGGCATCCAATCCCTCCACGTCGGAGGTCGGATCGGACTCTGCGTATCCGAGCTGCTGCGCTTCCTTCAGCACATCCTCGTAAGAAGCGCCTTCCTGGCTCATTTTGCTCAAAATATAATTGGTCGTTCCATTGACAATCCCCATAATTTTCATAATCCGATCCGAGGAAAAGCCTTCAATCAACGTGCGAATGATCGGTATGCCGCCGGCCACGCTGGCTTCATAAAATACGTCGCATTGATGCTCCATCGCCTTGGCCAGAATCTCTGAGCCATACAGCGCCATCAAATCCTTGTTTGCGGTCACGATATGCTTGCCGCGTTCGAGCGCCTCCAAAATATAAGCCTTTGTCTGATCCACGCCGCCCATAACTTCCACAATCACGTCGATCTCCGGATCTCGGATGACCGACCAGGGGTCCTCCGTCAGCTTTCGTGGATCCACATGGACGCTGCGCGTTTTGTCTAAGGTCTTAACGGCAATTTTCTCAATGACGATCGGCGAACCCACCTGACTGCTGAGATCCTCCTGATGTCCTTCCAAGATCCGGACCACGCCGGTCCCTACCGTGCCAAGTCCGAGCAGTCCTACTTTCACAGGCTTCACAGCCGTCCCCTCCCGTTATCCAATTACGGTTTTTTTCGTCTAATTTCTCCTCTTTACCTTGTTAACCTTGACCAACGATCTGTGTTCTCCTTACGCCCGGAATGCTTTGCAGCGAATCCAGCATCTCATCCAGCTCTTCGGTTAAGCGCGAGGTTTCCACGGAGATCACGACATTGGCTTTGCCTTGCAGCGGGATGCTCTGATTAATCGTCAATACGTTGCCGCCGGAACCGGCGATCAGCGCAAGCACCTTCGATAAGATCCCGGACCGGTGCTCCAGATCAAAGGAGATGGTCACGATGCTTTCCCGTTCGAATTGATTGAGTTGATGAATGCCGTCTTTATATTTATAAAAAGCGCTGCGACTTAACCCCACTTGAGCAACAGCCTCATGAACTGTTTTGGCGTCGCCGGAGGCCAAGAGCTGCTTTACCTGTAAGGTCTTAACTACCGCTTCTGGCAAAATATCCTCACGAACCAAATAGTAGTGCTCCTTCACGAACGTCCTCTCCTTAGAGACTTTTGTTTTCATATAGTGGACATTATAACGGATATGACGCAGGGTGGCAATGATTTTTTGTCCTGACCCATAGCAAAAAAAGCACCCAAAAGGTGCTCTTTTCCATCATCAGTAGTAGCTGCTGCCTTCAACGAACTCAAACTCGAAGTCCCCGATGCGGACCAGCGTACCGTCCTTGGCCCCCCGCTTGCGAAGCTCATCGTCTACCCCCATATGCCGCAGCGTGCGGGCCAGCTTCAGGATGGCGTCATGCGAATTCAGCTGCATCCGCTTCATCATCCGCTCGATCTTCGCGCTTTCCACCACGAAAGTCTCGTTTTCGCGGCGGATCGTAAAGCCTTCGTCTTCCTTTTTGTCCAATTTGTAAATTTTGCGTTCCGCCAGTTCGGTCACTTCTTCGATCGCAGGCGCCTCCGGAATTTGCTCCAGCAGCTCCGCCACGCGGTAGAGCAACTCTTGGACACCCTGACGAGTCAATGAAGAAATCGGCATAATCTCCAAATCCCCGCGCACCTTGGCGACTTCGGCACGGAATTTCTCCAAATTCGCTGCCGCTTCAGGCATATCCATCTTATTGGCGGCTACGATCTGCGGGCGTTTCTCCAAATCGGCATTGTACAGCCGCAGCTCGTCGTTAATTTTCTGCCAATCGTCAAAAGGATCCCGCCCTTCCGAGCCAGCCATGTCAACGACATGGACGATCAACCGCGTCCGCTCGACGTGCCGCAAGAACTCATGGCCCAGACCAACGCCTTCATGGGCCCCTTCGATCAATCCAGGCAAATCCGCCATCACGAAGCTCCGGCCGTCGCCCACATCAACAACCCCCAAATTCGGGGTGATCGTTGTGAAATGGTAGGCGCCGATCTTTGGTTTTGCTGCCGATACAACGGATAACAACGTCGATTTCCCAACGCTAGGGAACCCGACCAGTCCGACATCGGCCATCACCTTCAGCTCGAGCACGACCCAGCGTTCTTCGCCCTCTTCGCCATGCTCTGCCAGCTCAGGTGCCGGGTTGTTTGGCGTAGCGAACCGGATATTGCCGCGACCTCCACGACCTCCGCGGGCCACAACCACCTCCTGCCCATGGCGCGTCAAATCGGCAAGCACCTCTTGGGTATCGTCGTCAATGACAACCGTTCCGGGGGGGACCCGGACGATCATGTTCTCCGCATTTGCTCCGTGCTGGCTCTTATTCCGCCCCTTCTCTCCGCGCTGCGCCTTGAAATGCCGTTGATAGCGGAAATCCATCAGCGTTCTCAAGCCTTCATCAACGCGGAAAATCACGTCGCCGCCTTTGCCGCCGTCACCGCCGGCCGGACCGCCTTCGGGCACGTATTTCTCCCGGCGAAAAGCGACCAGCCCGTCGCCGCCGTCGCCCCCCTTGACATAAATTTTCGCTTTATCTACAAACATGCGTTCACCTCGTTTATTTTTCCACAAGCCACCCGTAGCCGCAACGAACCGTCTTCCGCATCGCCACGGTCAGCCTTAACCCGCAATCCCGCCACTCCTTCATCAAGAAGGCGGACAAGTACCTCCGGATTCCCCTTGGAACCGGCCTGTTCAAACCGAACGATGACTTCGCCGTCCTCACGGTACATCGACATCTTCAACTGCAGCGTCTCTCCCCAAGAAGAACGCCTGTTATACTGGAAGATCCGCACCGTTTCCACGATGGCCTCCGTCAGTTCTTCCGCTTGCTCCGCAGTAAGCAATTGATCCAGCTGCAGTTCGTCCTCAATGTCAACGTCGAGATGAATCGAACCGTTAACCTCGCGGAACGATTGTAAGTAGAAGACCAAGGCCGGAATGCCTAACCTGGAAATTTTACTTTCTACGGCCATTCGTTCTTTTATTCTTTCCACGCAATCGGCGAGTTTATCAATTTTCCGAAGTTGGATATACCCATATAGAATCTGCAGATCGTTCATCCAATCGTGGCGATGATGACCCAGCGTGGCGGAGGCCGTTCGTTGGACCGATTCCAGCAAATGCTTCCGCTCGATTTCGGCTCCTTTCCGAAGATGCCGTACATATAGCCCAAACAACACGAAAAGAGCCCCGCACAGGAGGACCTGTCCGATCGGCGACTTCAGAAAATAAGCTAGTGTCAGGCTAACGAGCGCGATCAACACGATCATTGCCCTCACCATGAACCGATGTTTCATATCTTCCCCGTTCCTCTAACAGATTGGGCGGAATGAAACTCCCCACCCTGACATCCCTACCCAGTATAACATACCTCAACCAAGTTCGCTCCCGTTATGTATGTAAAAAAGTAAAGCCCTGACACCAACGTGCCAGGGCTCTTGATTCATAGCTCTTAAGCTTCGACTGTAGCCGCTACAGGAGCGGTTTCCACAGGGTAGACGCTCACTTTTTTGCGATCGCGACCCCAACGTTCGAATTTCACAACGCCGTCGATTTTCGCAAACAGCGTATCGTCCGAACCGATGCCTACGTTTGTACCTGGGTGGATTTTCGTACCGCGTTGGCGAACGAGAATGCTTCCGCCCGTTACCAATTGGCCATCAGCACGTTTCACGCCAAGGCGTTTCGCGATGCTGTCGCGTCCGTTCTTCGTGGAACCTACGCCCTTCTTGGAAGCGAACAACTGGAGATCCAATTTCAACATTGTAGTCTACCTCCTTCTTCAAATAATGACGTCCTGTATCTGAATATACTTCCCGTATGATTCTTCGATACTCTTCAGCATAACGACAAGCGAGGCAAGCAGCAGTTGCGCTTGTGCTCCGGCTTCTTCCGTTTCGACCGTATCAGGAAGATTCGCGCTAAGAAAGCCGTTCTTCATCCTGGAGTCCATCACAATGCCCGTCAACGCTTCGATCGAGTTGACCGTTCCAACGGTCACGGCCGACACGCCCGCGCAGACGATGTCCTCACCGGCCTTCGCATAGCCGGCATGGCCTTCCACCTTAAAGCCTGCGATGTCGTTATTCTTCCGGCGTAATATGGAGACGATAATCAAGTTATCGCACCTTCTTACGCTTGGATTTTCTCGATCGTTACTTTCGTGTAAGGTTGACGATGACCTTGCTTCTTGTGGTAGTTCTTCTTCGGTTTGTATTTGTAAACGATCACTTTTTGGCCTTTGCCATGCTTCTCGACTTTCGCCGTTACGCTAGCGCCGGATACCAATGGAGTTCCCGTTACCAAACCTTCACCTTTCGATACTGCCAACACACGGTCGAACGTTACGCTTGCACCGTCTTCTGCGTTCAATTTCTCGATGTAAAGCACATCGCCTTCTTGAACACGGTATTGTTTACCGCCGGTTTCGATAATTGCGTACATTTGCTTGCACCTCCTCATGTCTCAGACTCGCCTGATTCAGGTGCCGTTAGACGCAAAGGTCCAGCGGACTTGTTAACCCGATCGGAGCGGTTGCAGCATGTGCACAAGCTAACTCATGACACATACCCTAATATACTACCATGCACCTTGCAAAAAATCAACTGATTACCGTAATCTCTTCCCGCATTCTTTTTCGCGTCATTTCCAGCAAGCCGAGCTTGGTCCATCCCAAAATATGATGCTGTGTACGGTCGCCAGCCAGCGCCTGCTCCAGCCGCTCCCAAACGGCCGATCGATGCTCGTCGCTGTTCATATCGATAAAATCTACGATGATAATGCCGCCGGTATCCCGCAGCCGAATCAGCCGGGCCATCTCCTGCGCGGCCTCCAGATTGGTGCGGAACACCGTATCCTCCAAGCTGTCTCCCCCGGTGAACTTGCCGGTATTCACGTCAATCACGGTCAACGCCTCAGTCGTGTCCCACACGAGGTAGCCGCCCCCCGGCAGCCAGATTTTCCGCTGAAAATCCTTCTCCATCTGCGGCCTCACTTCATAATAATCAAAGATCGGCACTTCGCTTTCATGCACAATGATGCGCGGCGTCTCCCCCGGCAGCATCGCCTGCAGAAAAGCAAGCGCCTCCTCCGCCTGCTCCGGACAATCCATGATCAGCTCGTCCGTTTCCGGGCTATATACGTCGCGCATCAAACGTTGGATCATGCTTAAATCCTGGTGCAGTACGACCGGAGCTGCCGCATGCTTCGCCTTCTCCTGGATGGCGGCCCATTGCTTGCGCAGCTGCGCGAGATCTTCCGCGATCGCCTTGCCGTCCTCTTCCTCGGCGACCGTCCGCAGAATCAATCCTTCCTCCTCGCTGCGCAGCTCCTCACCAAGCAGCTTGAGGCGTTGCTTCTCCTCTTCGCATGCGATCTTCTTGGAGACGGCAACATAACCAGCCGTCGGCATATAGACCAGCCAGCGTCCCGGCAAAGAATAATGAGTCGTCACCCGCGCACCTTTGTTTCCGATCGCTTCTTTTACAACCTGTACGACCAGCTCTTGGCCTGGCTTCAGAAGCTCCGCGATCGACGGCTTCTGCTTCGGCTGCTTCTCCAAATGAGGGTGCAGCACGTCGTCGATATAGAGAAACGCATTCTTTTTTTGACCGATATCCACAAAAGCGGCCTGCATACCCGGAATGACATTAACCACTTTGCCTTTCACAAAGCTGCCAACCAGTCCTCGATGTTGAGAACGCTCCGCCGCATATTCCACCAGCTTGCCGTTTTCTAGAAGCGCAATTTCGGTAGAGCCAGGTCCGCAGTGAACAATCATCCTCTTCATGATCTCACCTTTCATACTTTCGTCATCCATTGATCATGAACTCGCTTATTATCAAGTAACATGCCCGTTCCATTATATCACGTCTGTCGCGCTTCAAGCCCCAGAGCCTCCCTGTAAGAAAGAGGAAATCACTCGTTGTTCCGGAACGACCGCCACGATGTTCCCCTGTTGGTTCATCACGTAAATAAAATGATATTTTTCTCTCTTAAATAGACGCAAAATGTGATCCAAAGGTTTCGTTTTCTCCGCAACGATTGGTTGGGCCAACGTCCCGCTCAGCAGATGTCTGGAAAAGCTGCGATCCCGGTTCACCAGAAAACGGATAAAACGATAGGGAATGTTCCGATAATCGGTCAGATTGGAATAAAGCAGGAAGAGGCCAATCAGCAGAAGATTCAGCTGCATCCCACCTAACCCGAGCAATAGCGGCAAGAAGGAGTAGGCCACCAGCAAGGCGCTGAACAGCAAGCTGATACGGTAAGACCAGAGCAGCGTGGCATAATAAGGCATAACCAGGCTGCATAAAGCCTGCGAGATTTTGCCGCCGTCCAGCGGCAGGATGGGCAGCAGATTAAATAAAGCAATGAGCAGATTGCTTTGAATAAAATAGCTCAAAAACGGCCCGTCCCAGATCCCGACGGCATGAAGCAGCAAGGAGGCGCCGATCAGCAACAGGTTTTGCAGCGGGCCTGCCAAAGCGATAACCATCTCGCGCCCGGCTGTGAGGTCCCCCGCATCCTCCATGACCGCCACGCCTCCAAAGGGAAGCATTTGGACGGACAAGACTTTGATGTCGTACATGCGAGCGGCAAACACATGGCCCATCTCATGCACGAACACGATTGTGAACAAGGCAAGCAGTTCCAGAAAGTGGCCGGTCAGCACAGACATCAGCATAATAATGACGAAAAAAGGGTGGAACGAAATCGCGATGCCGCGCCATTTAATCAAATGGAATCACATCCGCCGGATCGATATACCGGTCATCTTTTTTGATCGCAAAATAAAGCGTCGGCAATGGCGACTGCGTTCGCGGCGGAAGGCTGCCCAGAACATCGCCCCCTTCCAGCCAGTCCCCTTTTTCAACGGAGATCTGCTCCAAATGTCCATATACCGAGACGTATCCCCCGGCATGCTGTACCGTCACGGTCTGTCCGGTCTCGGCTTCCCGGGCAACGCGAAGCACCCGTCCGGTCTCGATGGCTTTGACCTGCAAGCTGCCGGTGTCAGGGATAATTTCAACTCCTTTTAAGCTCAAGGCAAATGGACTGGCAAGACTGCCCTCAATCGGCAGTGAAAAACCAGCTGCGCCTCCTACTCTCAGCCCATGATCTTCATTGGTTTTAAAGATGGGAATAAAGGATGGTGCCCCTCCGAAATTACGTTCGTACCAGGCTTGGGCCGCTTGGAAATCCATCTCCACGGTAAGCGACTTGGCAATAAACGCGCGGATGGGCGTCGCCCAGGCCGGCTCATAGCGGTTCATGCCCCAGATCGCCGCAAACAGTAACGTGCTAATCACCAGGCGAACGAACATCGCGAACCAGAACGTCGAACGTTTTCCCGGCCCGGGACCCATCAGCTCATCGTCACCCTTTCCGCTTCCATAAGCGCCAGCATAAGGATCCTGCCAGCGGCCTTGCCCGCGCTTCCATAACAGCTCGGGATCGGGATCGGTGTCGTCCTGACCTGCACTAACAGGCCATGGCTTCGTTCTCGGAGGTGCAGCCGCCCGTCCGGGGGCAGATCCCCAGCCCTGATCCGGCGGCAGCGGCCCTACGGCGTCTTCCATCGTCAATTGCCGAATCCGCTCCGCTCTCCGCTTTTTGACATTTGATTTCACGTCCATGCTCTTATCCCCCCGCTCCGCTCCACAATTCGTGGTTGTCCCATAAGTCATCCGTTCCTGCCGCTGCCTTCTTCTCTGGCAGGGCCTGTACTACATACTTATGAGCCACAGGAATGGAATATGAACAAGCTTGGAGATCCGCCTAATCGCTCCTGAGCTGGGAAGTGAATAGAGGTAATTTATGTTCTTATTCCACCACGTTTATCTTCAAGCGCACATCATAACGGTAATTTTGGGCCTTATTGATGCGACTTCACCAACAAACATCCTGGAGTTCTCACGAATAAGGGAAAAAAATGACCTTATTTCAGCCAATCTCTTTGACTTCGCAAAAATAAGGCCATCTTTTACCTCTATGAGGTGCAGCGGTGGTCAATAAACCAAAAAACCGGTGCTGCCGGCACCGGTTTATCCTAATCCACCTTATATTTCTCCTGATGCAGCTTAATGCTGAACACCAGTCCGATACATAACATATTGATGAGCAGCGAGGTTCCTCCATAGCTGATGAACGGCAACGTAATCCCGGTAATCGGCATCAGGCCAATCATCATCCCGACGTTCTCGAAGATTTGGAACAGGAACATCGCAACGATACCAACAATCATGTAGGCGCCTCGTTTATCAATGCAATGCAGGGCGATTAAGATCATCCTGTAAATGAACAAGAAGTAGAGCAACAGCAGCACCGATGCCCCGATGAACCCAAACTCCTCGCCAACGACAACAAAAATCGAGTCCGAATACGGATACGGAACGAATTTCTTGTTCTTTAAGTCGCCTTTCATGTAACCGTCGCCGAGCAGTCCCCCGGAGCCGATGGCGATCTTGGCATAGTTGGATTGGTGCCGATCGTCGCTCGACGCTTGATCCGGGTTGATAAACGTGTTGATCCGCTGATACCAGTGAAGCTTCTGATGCTTCGCTAAATAGTCTTGAATCTGCGTATTATAGGCGTTAAACAACGTGACGAACAGAATCAATCCCGCTACCGCCGCGGTTAAACCGATCAAGACGTGGCTGTATCTGGCATTGCCGATCCACAGCATCCCTACCAACACGACGAGATAAATGATGGCATTTCCCAAGTCCGGTTGAATCAATACCAAAAAAAACGGCAGCAGCGTCACCAGCGTGATCGGAATAATGTCGCGCCGGAAGTGAAGCGGTTGCCCCATTTTTTTGCCTAATAAATACCCCGTCGTCAAAATGAGAATAACCTTAACCAATTCGGCCGGCTGAAATTGCAGCCCGCCAATCTTGAACCAGCTGCGCGCCCCGTTGATTTCCGGCGCAAACAGGTAGACGAGCACCAGCAGCACGCAGCCTGCTCCGTACACATACCAGCTGTACCGAAGCAACGTACGGTAATCCACCAAAGCCATACCGAACACGACCACGAACCCTAGCAAGTAAAATATGATCGTCTTCAGATCATACCACTGGAATTCCGTCTCATATGGAGCAATGGCACTGCGCACCAGGAGGGTACTAAACACCATAAACAAAGCAAGTATCCCTACCATCAGCCAGTCCACATGTTTAAGTTTAAAAAACAACGGTTATCCACCCATTCCAAAAAACTTCTTAAAGCGCGTAAATACGCCCTTCTTCTGATCCAGCAGCATCAGCGGCACGGTGTCGCCCAAAATCCGCCGCGCGATGTTGCGGTAGGCAATCGCAGCCGAAGAGTCCGGATTCATTACCGTCGGTTCGCCGCTGTTGGCGGCTTTAATGACCTTCTCATCGTCTGGCACGATGCCGATCAGATCGATGTTTAACACCTGAAGGATTCCTTCAATATCCAGCATATCCCCGGATTTCATCATATTGATTTTAATCCGGTTCACAACCAGCTTCGGCGAAGCGATATGCGAGTTCTCCAAGAGCCCGATAATTCGGTCCGCATCGCGTACAGCAGCATGTTCCGGCGTTGTGACCACGATCGCCTGATCCGCCCCGGCAATCGCGTTCTTAAACCCTTGCTCAATCCCCGCCGGGCAGTCGATAATTACGAATTCAAATTCCTTCTTCAGTTCCAAAACGATGTCTTTGACCTGATCTGGCGAAATCGCGTTTTTATCCTTCGTTTGCGCCGCCGGCAGCATATACAGCTCATCGAACCGCTTATCCTTCACCAGCGCTTGATTCAGTCGGCAGCGACCTTCGGCCACGTCGATCAAATCATAAATGATCCGATTTTCGAGCCCCATGACTACGTCCAAATTTCGCAAACCGATGTCCGTATCCACTAAACACACTTTTTTCCCCAGAAGCGCAAGCGCCGTGCCGATATTGGCCGAGGTCGTGGTTTTGCCCACCCCGCCTTTACCGGACGTTATTACGATAGCTTGTCCCATGATTCACACCCCTTTAAACACGTTAAGGTCCGGTCTCACCCGGGTGATATTGATGATTTTGTCGATCTGCATCTTCCCTTCCCGTAGAAAAGCGAACTCCATGCTCGTCTCCCGGTTCTCCCATTCATCCGGGGGCCGGCTGATCGTTTCCGCGATTCGAAGCTGCGTTGGAGACAAGTACGAAGCTGCAATGATCGAATTCTCGTTGCCCTCAAAGCCTGCATGGGCCATCCCGCGCAGAGCGCCGAGAATCAGAATGTCGCCGGTACAGCGAATCGTCCCCCCGGGATTCACATCGCCGATAAACAGCAGGTTGCCCTCATGATGCAGCACCTGACCCGAGCGGACAATCCCCGCAATCGTCGTCAGCGCTCCCGGCGCATCCGCCCGAACAATTTCCGGCATCTCAAAGGAGCGGACAAGCAGATTGCCTTTTTGCTTTAATATATCAAGAATCATGTCCTTCTGATCCTCAGTGACGAGTCGCATCCCCAGCTTCACATCGACATGGATGATCGGCCCAGTCAAGATATGTTGATGGCTAAATTCCAATTTATACTTTAATTCCTCCAGAAGACTCGAAAAATCGCATTTGTCGTCCAGCAGGAAAACCAGGCCATCTTTTACGCCTTTAATCGTCACGTGGTTGGATTTTACTGTCATGAGCCTGTCCCTCCCCCCTAATCAATTCGCGCCGAAGCGGAAAAGTTCCTGCTTACAGCAAGCAAAATAAGCGGGAAGTCAAGCGTTCTCCTCGGGAGAGCGTCTGCGGGTAATGATTTCGAGCTGCCGACGCAGCGGTACGTATATCGCCAAAGCAAATACGAACTGCACCAAAACGTTTGGGATAATGTGATTTTTCAACGCCCATGTATACGGCTGGTGTATCAGTTCAAACAGCGTATACGTACCGAACAGAATCGAATCCAGCAGCAGGCCGCCCAGCAGCACGACGATCATCATCAGCGGCAGCGGTGCCCGCTGGTTGCGGGACAAGAGCCCCAGCAGATAGCCGGACAACCCCATAGCGAAGGAGTAGGCTCCGATCAACGCCCCGTAAAAAACGATATCGTGCAACATCCCAAAGACCAGACCAAGGATCAGCCCCGTATGCCGGTTCTCATAAACGGAGAAATATAGAATAACGACGTAAACCAGATGCGGGGCAATCCGCGTCTGCCATGCCGTAGGGATCAGCCAAGGAACCAAAGTTCCCTCAAGAATGAACAAGAGGAACAGCAGCAGAATTAAAATCAGTTTGCGCTTGTTCACTCGCCTTCACCTTCCGGTTCGAATACGATAAATAGTTCCTTCCAGTCGGTGAAGCTCGCAGCAGGTTCCACCGTAGCGGTATACGTCAGCCCGTATTCGCCAACCTGAATGTCCTTCACCGTGCCGATCACCATCCCGCGAGGAAATACGCCGCCGATCCCGGAGGAGACGATGGTATCCCCTTTCTTCAACGGAGTGGCATCTTCAATGCGCGTCATGAGGAACATTCCCTGCTCGCGATCAAACGTTTCGATCATGCCAAAGACGTCGTTCTCCTTCCCCTGCGCTGTCACGGCGATGCCGTTGGAGTTCGGGTCCTTGGCATCCATCGAGGTCGCAAGGCGGACGGTGGACGTAAAGTTGCTGACATGACTGATCACGCCAACCAAGCCTTTATCGGAGGAGACAGCCATCCCCTCTTTCACGCCTTCCCGAGCCCCTAAATTAACCACGATCGTGCGATTGACAGGATCGTCATTAACGCTGATGACCTGGGCAATTTTCCATTTGTAATCGTACATTTTCTTTTGTTGCTCGGTAAAGTCGAGCATCTCCTGCAACCGTTGATTCTCCTGCTCAATTCGGTTGTAAATCGCTTTGTCACGTGTATAGTGCGCCAAAGCAATTTTGAGCTGCTCGTTCTCCTCCTGCAGCGCGCGCAGGTTCGAAATATCTTCAAAGAAGCCCGCTACATAGCTAGCGGGCTTGTAAAACACGTATTGCACGAAGCCAACCGTGTCCTTGACGAATTTCTCCGGCCAGGACAAGTTGGTTCTTGGCCCCAGCGTAAACCCCATCACCGCAATAAACAAAATAAGTCCCATCAACAAAATAAATAATCTTTTGTTGCCAAGCAGCTTAAACAGTTTTCGCACCCTCCAACCATACATGATTTCTTGGAAAAACGGCATTGGCCGTCCAATTCAGGACGGCGCCGCTTTGATATCAGGGGTGCCTTCTTCCGCGCGAAATTATCGCTTGGAACGAAGGGCTGAACTACTTTTCGATTTGAATAAGTGGATATTATCCAAAGCCCGGCCCGTACCGATCGCCACACAGTCAAGCGGATTCTCCGCCACAATCACCGGCATGCCGGTTTCGCCGGCCAGCAGTTTATCCAGGTTACGCAGCAACGCGCCGCCGCCGGTCAATACGATTCCCCGGTCCATAATGTCTGCTGCGAGTTCCGGCGGGCATTTCTCCAAAGTGACTTTCACCGCGTCCACGATTGCACCCACCGTATCGCTCAGCGCTTCGGAGATCTCGTCAGAAGTGATCGTGATCGTCTTCGGCAGTCCTGTCACGAGGTCGCGTCCGCGGATTTCCATCGTTTCAACCTTCTCCAGCGCAAGAGCGGAGCCGATATCCATCTTCAGCTGTTCGGCGGTTCTTTCCCCGATCATCAGGTTGTATTGGCGCTTGATATATTGGATGATCGCTTCATCCATTTCATCGCCTGCCACGCGGACGGATTTGCTGGTGACGATCCCGCCCAGCGAGATCACCGCAACTTCCGTCGTCCCGCCGCCGATGTCCACGACCATGCTGCCGGTAGGTTCCCAAACCGGCAAATCTGCGCCAATCGCCGCGGCGAACGGCTCCTCGATCGTGTAAGCTTCGCGTGCACCTGCTTGCTTCGTCGCGTCCTCAACAGCCCGCTGCTCAACGGCCGTGATCCCCGACGGTACGCAAACCATCACGTTCGGGTGGCGCTGGAACAACGAACGTTTCTTCTGCGCTTGACCAATAAAATATTTAATCATCGTTGCCGTTGTATCGAAATCAGCGATCACGCCATCCTTCATCGGACGGATCGCCCGAATGTTGCCGGGGGTTCTGCCGATCATCTTCTTGGCCGATTCTCCGACGGCCACGATGTTTTTCGTGTCGGTATGAATCGCTACCACCGAAGGCTCGCGGACGATAATGCCCTTGCCTCTCGTATATACCAACGTATTTGCCGTCCCTAAATCAATTCCCAAGTCTTTTGTAAAGCCACCCAACATGCTGCTTCTTCCTTTCCTTCTGTATCTAACCTATTATATTAGAGGTTGTTCAAAAAGTCATCTTCCGATCACGAAGTTCATCAATGATGCAAGTTCGACGGCGAATCTTGAATTCAGCCGGGCCTTCCGTTGCTCACGTAGATCTGTCTACGCTCCGCTACTCAGCCCCTAGCTTCATCCAATCTTCTTGGTGCTCGAAACCTGACTTGTTTGAACCTTCATTGAAACGGTTGTTCAAAAAGTCATCTTCCGATCACGAAGTTCATCAATGATGCAAGTTCGACGGCGAATCTTGAATTCAGCCGGGCCTTCCGTTGCTCACGTAGATCTGTCTACGCTCCGCTACTCAGCCCCTAGCTTCATCCAATCTTCTTGGTGCTCGAAACCTGACTTGTTTGAACCTTCATTGAAACGGTTGTTCAAAAAGTCATCTTCCGATCACGAAGTTCATCAATGATGCAAGTTCGACGGCGAATCTTGAATTCACTGAAGTTACATCAAGCCCCGTTCTTTCAAACTGACGAACTTGCCGTCCCCGATGACGATGTGATCGAGCACATCGATGCCGATAATTTCCCCCGCTTCGCAAAGCCTACGCGTCATCCGGATATCCTCCGGGCTTGGAGTGGGATCGCCGCTGGGATGATTGTGCGCACATACGACGGAAGCGCTGCTGCATTTGATCGCAGCCCGGAACACCTCGCGCGGATGCACAATCGATGCGTTCAGGCTTCCGATCGAAAGCGTCTCTTGAGCAATGATATGATTTTTTGTATTCAAAAAAAGACATACAAAATGCTCTTTCTGCAAATAGCGCATTTGCTCCATCAATAGCTCAGCCGCATCGTGCGGACTGCGGATTACTGCTTGATCCGGAAGACGTGACTTGGCCAGTCGCTGCCCCAACTCAATCCCTGCCTTCAGCTGGACCGCTTTCGCAGGTCCGATGCCTTTCAGGCTCGTCATCTCTTCCAGGCTGACATCAACTAACCCGCGCAGCCCGCCTAATTCGGCGAGCAATCGCTGGGCCATATGAACTGCCGATTCCTGGCGTGTTCCTGTGCGGAGCAGGATCGCCAGCAATTCCGCATGGCTGAGCGCCCCCGCTCCGTATTTGATCATTCGTTCCCTTGGCCGCTCCTCAGAAGGAAGATCACGCAGCATATAGGGAGTTTGTGCTTGTTCCATCGCTATCCCCCGCTTCCGAATGGGTTCGGGTCGCTCCCGGTTATTCCGGTTACGCCCGTCCTAAGTTCGGAAGGATATGCTTTATCACTTCCCGATGACCTGCCATCACGGCAAGCTCAGCCTCCTGCTTACAGCACCTGAATGTCGAAATCCTTCAGCATGTCCACGAGCAACGAGACCGGCAAGCCGACCACATTAAAATAACATCCTTCAATTCCAGTAACGATCGTAGCGCCAAGTCCTTGAATCGCATAGGCCCCAGCCTTGTCCAATCCTTCCCCGCTGCGGGCGTAGGCTTGAATTTCCGCTTCGGTCAATGTCTTCATCCTTACAGTCGTCGCCCGGTAATCAACGTGACGTCGCCCCGTTAAGGCGTCCATGCAGGCTACGCCAGTATACACCACATGCTCTCGTCCCTGCAGGCTTCGCAGCATATCCGCTGCCTCTTGGGTGTCCTTCGGTTTACCCAAAACTTCGCCGTCTCGGACCACGATCGTATCGCTCCCGACGATCACCGCATTGCGGTCTGCCGAAGGATCAAGCCCCCGGTAAACGGCTTCCGCTTTGCGCCCGGCAAGCTCCATCACGATTTGCTCCGGCGATAACGATGCTTCGAAAGATTCCTCTGTATGGCTTGGTACCACTTCGAAAGGAATCGCCAGAGATGCGACTAATTCACGCCTGCGAGGTGAAGTGGAAGCAAGAATAATCCGGCGCAAATTTGCGGTATCCATTATGGAACTCTCCTTTGTAGAAAACGAATTGATGTCCTGAATGGTTACATGCATAAGTTGGTAAAAAATAGATAAGAATCGACAACGGTTTGCTGTCATCCCCGCCATTTTTTGACACTAACCTATTATAAGATTATTATGGCCCCAGGCGCAAACACAAAAAGGACAGGGGAAACTATTTCCAGCCCCCTGTCTTTGGATTAAATGTCCTGTTGCATATTTATACTCCGTCGTGAACGAGTGACTGCTCGGCCATAATGAAGCGCATCATCTCATTTTGTACTTCCCAGAGCAGTGTTTTTGCCCCGTTTTTCTGATATTCGCTCATGGCCTCGACCGCCCCGTTGATCGCTTTCTCCATTTCACCGGCCAGGGCTGCCCCCGCCGTAGACCATTTCCCGCGGATCGCCGAAGCGCTTTGTGTCCAGGCCTGGTGCTTGGCCCCCAATTGCTCTAGTTCCGGGTGCTGCTGCGGCTGCGGGTCCGCTTCGGTCAGCAGCGCTGCGGACGAGGTGCTAAGCAGGTCAACCAGCTCTGCGCTCTGCGCCATAAACCCTTCCAACGCTTCGCGTTCGCCGGCAAATGGGACGTTAGCCGCTGCCGGGAACGAGATCTCGTGCAAAATCAGGTTCACACCTGCCGCCTTCAGTTGACCGGTAAGCAGTTTCGATTGCTCTCTATCCGTGGAGACCCCGGCATAAACCCGTTTCTCGTCGACCGTATCCCGGGCAGCTGCAATACCGGACGCTTGCAGTTCCTCCTGCGCCAGCTGCACCCCCTGCGCCGTGCTAAACACGCCATATTGCAGGAAGTAGTAAGTCTGCTCCGGCAATGCGACGCTAATAAGCGGAACGTTATCCTCGGTTGCGGGGTCCTCCCCTTCAATCTCCCCCATGGCCGGCTGGCTTGCTGTGTCTCCCGATTCCACCTGCTGCGGCGTGTTCGTGTTAATCCCTGGAAGAGGGAGTTCGATCTCCTGATTAAATAAAGATAGCACGACATACCCAAACAGTGCGCCCGTAACAATCGCTCCGGTCAAAGAGCCGGCCACCTTCCACCAGGAGGTTCGGTGAGGACGGGTATAGATGGGAGGGGTCTCCTCCTGCCACTCTGTCTGCCAAGGGTCTTTGTCGTAAATTTCTTCCCAATCGTCCCGAGTTGTCCCCATCGGATCTTGGCGTTGTCTCTGGTCTTGTCCGCCCGGAAAGACAGTGAGCCCCATCCCTGTATGGTCCGTGAAGGGATCCCCCCATTCCTCTACCGTCTCTACCGCTCGATATTGGGGTGTCGTCCTCCGTATCGGCTCCTCAGCAATCTCCCGCTCCGGCCGGATTTCCCGGCCATCCCTGTCAAACCGGAATGTCATTTTGGCTTTGTTCACGGTCCGCACGCTCCTTGTCCATTCTTCTACCCTATCCATATGAACGCGAACTAACGGTTATGCCAAGCCTAAAGAGGTGAGGTTCGTAGATTGTAAGAAACGAAAAAAACGGCCTCCCCGGGAACCAAAGCCCGGTAAAGACCGTTTATACTGAAGGGTAAAGCTTGAGGCTTTAGTTAGACAGCCCTTTGGTCAGCTCGTACCCCACTTTGTAGATGTCGCCCGCGCCCATCGTCAGCACGAGATCGCCAGGCTTCAAACGATGCTGCAAATCGGCAATTACGTCCTGCTTCGTCGGCAAGTAACGAGCGCCGGGATTGCTGTTTTGTTTGATCAATTCGACCAGCTTCGAGGAGCTCACGCCTTCGATCGCTTTCTCTCCGGCCGGCGAATAAATATCGGTGATGATCACCTCATCCGCTTCTCCAAACGCCCGGCTGAACGCATCCAACAAGAAGAAGGTGCGTGTATAACGCTGCGGCTGGAAGACGGCGATAATCCGCTTGCCGGTCGCCTTGGCCGCTGCGATCGTCGCTTGGATTTCCGTCGGATGGTGAGCGTAATCGTCGATGATCAGAATGCCGTTCTTCTCCCCAAGCACCTGGAAGCGGCGCTTCGCGCCATGGAAGTGGCGCAATGCTTTTACAATTTCATTGAACGGAATGCCTGCCTCCATGCAGACGATGACGGTCGCCATGGCGTTGTAAACATTATGCCGACCAGGCACAGACAATTCCACCGTACCAAGCTCCCGGTCGCCTTGATGCATCTTAAAGGTTACACAGCGATCCCCAAGCTCGATCTCCCGGGCCGTATAATCGCAGTTGGTTTCGATGCCGTACGTAATCATCTGGCTTTGAACCCGAGGAAGCAATTCCCGTATGTTCGGGTCGTCTCCGCATACGACAGCCTTGCCGTCCGGTTTAATCTGATTCAGAAATTGCACGTAGGCTTCCTTCAGACGATTGAAGTCACCGCCGTAGTTTTCCAAATGGTCGGCCTCGATGTTGGTCACTACGCCAAGCGATGGATAGTACTGCAAGAAGGAGCCGTCGCTTTCGTCAGCTTCCGCAACCACGCATTTTCCTTGTCCGGCTTTGGCATTCGTGCCCATGTCCATAATTTCCCCGCCGATAATGTAGGTTGGGTCGGTGCCGCAAAGCTCCATCGCCAGCGCGATCATCGACGAGGTTGTCGTTTTGCCATGAGCTCCGGCTACAGCTACACCGTTTCGCTCATTTAACAGCCGGGCCAGCATCTGAGAGCGATGCAGCACCGGTATGCCTTGCTCTTGGGCTTCCAAACGCTCCACATTATCCTGCGGCAGCGCCGTAGAGTAAACGACCAAATCCGCCCCATGCACGTGTTCGGCGGTGTGGCCGATGTAGATTTTTGCTCCCTTCGCGGCGAGCTTCTCCGTCAACTCTTGGGAGGCAACGTCCGATCCCGTGACGGTATACCCCATTTCCAGCATCACGCGGGCAATGGCGCTCATGCCATATCCGCCGATACCGATAAAATGTACGTGTTGTTCGGTCGTATTTAACAAAATGGTCACCAGCCTTTTTCAGAATCGGTTTGATGCAAAAGGGCCGCCCGCACGTCCGAGATCAGATACAACGTGCCGGTGACTACCCCAAGATCCTCCCGTTCCGTCCGTGACTCCAAAAGCGAAAGGGCTTTTCTCCAGTCACGTTCCACGATGATTTCCAAATCCGCTTTCGCTTCTATCCCCTGTAGTTCGGCCACGAGTTCATACAACGCATCGGCGTCCATTTTCCGGCGAAAATCGGGCTCGGTCAGAATTAGCGTATCCACTATTGGTAATATATGCTTCAAGTAGCTCTGATGATGCTTATTGGCCAGCATCCCCATCATCAAATGCAGCTTGCGGTATTGGAACGCTTCAGGCAGGCTTTTCGCCAGCGAAGCGGCACCTTCCGGATTATGTGCTCCGTCCAATACAAGGCGAGGTTCCTCCCGCACCACTTCCAGCCGTCCGGCCCAGAAGGAAGTACGGAAACCGTCCTGCACCTGTTCATCCTCGAGGATAAAAGCCATATACTGCCGCAGCACTTCCAGCACCATCATGACGCCGGCGGCGTTCTTGCATTGATGCTCCCCAAGCATGCGAATCGTAAAATCCATCTCCCGGAATGGACCTTGAAAATGCAACTGCTGCTCCTTGGCATCCACCGCCACCCGCTCGTACCGGAACTGCTCCCCCATCAGATAGAGGGTAGCATGCTTGGCTGCCGCCGTTTCCTTCAGTACGGCAACAGCCTCCGGCTGCTCGGCGCAGCTGACCACAGGTACCCCCGCCTTGATAATGCCAGCTTTCTCGCGGGCGATTTGCTCGATTGTGTCGCCAAGGACGTCCATGTGATCCAAGCCGATGTTCGTAATCAAAGAGACGATCGGCGTCACAATATTGGTCACATCCATCCTTCCCCCAAGCCCGGTCTCCCATACTACCACATCGGGGTAACACACTTCCGCAAAATACAAAATCGCGATCGCTGTGCTCACCTCGAACATGGTTGGGGATCCCAGTTCGGTGCCGGCGATTTCAGCCACCAATGGAGCAACCCGGTTCGCCAGCTCGAGCAGCACCGTCTCGGGGATATCTTCCTCATCATATTGGAAGCGATTCGTGAATTTTGTGATGTAAGGGGACGTATACGTCCCCACATGATAACCGCATTCCCGCAGTGTTCGGGTCAGGAAAGCGCAGGAGGAGCCTTTACCGTTCGTCCCTGCCACATGAATAAATTTCAGCCTCCGTTCGGGATGGCCTAACTTTTCCATCATGAGCTCGATCCGTTCCAAGCCGGGACGGATGCCAAACGGCAGCAGCCCGTTGATCCAATCGACCGCTTCAGCATAGCTGTTCAGCGGCCGTGCTTCTTCCTCTGTACGATCCCCCATGTCAGTCACCTTCATTTAATATTAGTGTAGTTCAAGAAGTCATCTTCGAAAGCCTTTTCTTCGGTGCTCCAAACCTGACTTCTTGAACTTTTATTTTCAATTAACCTTTCAGCTCCGCAATCCGTGCCAGCACCTTGTCGCGTTTCTCGGAATAATCGGCCATCTTCGCCCGTTCTTCCTCGATGACTTTAGCCGGCGCTTTGGACACAAAGCCCTCGTTGGCCAGCTTCTTCTCAACGCGTTCCACTTCTTTGTTCAGATGGTCGAGTTCCTTCGTCAGCCGCTCGATTTCCTGTCCGATATCAATCAGACCCGACAGCGGCAGGAACAGCTCGGCTCCCGTTACAACAGCGGTCATCGCCTTATCCGGCACGCCGGCGTTCAGCGAAGCCTCGTACTCCGACGTATTGCAGAAACGGCGGATGTAATGCTCGTTGCGGGACAACACTTCCAGCACTTCCGCGCTGCCCGGCTTGATGACGAGCTCGATCTTTTTGCTCATCGGCACATTCACTTCGGCGCGGATATTCCGCACAGCGCGAATGACATCGATCAGCAGATTCATTTCCTGAACAGCGTCCGGTGCTTCCAGCGCAGGGTCGTATTCCGGCCAAGCCGCCAGCGTAATCGTTTCGCCAGAATGCGGCAAATGCTGCCATATTTCCTCGGAAATAAACGGCATAAACGGATGGATCATGCGCAGCGTGCGATCGAGCACATAGGCCAGCACAGATTGGGTTTTCTTCTTAGCCGCAGCATCTTCCCCGTACAGGGACAGCTTGGCGAATTCGATATACCAGTCGCACAGATCGTCCCAGATGAAGTTGTACAGCAATCGACCGGTTTCTCCGAATTCGTAAGCGTCGATCAGGCGGGTAATTTCCTTGGCCGTCTCGTTCATCCGGTGTAAAATCCAGCGATCCGCCGTCGACAGCTCGCCGCTGATATCGATATCCTCGTACTTCACGCCCTCCAGGTTCATCAACGCAAAACGCGAAGCGTTCCAAATCTTGTTGGCGAAGTTGCGGGCTTGCTCAACGCGTTCCCAACGGAAACGCAGGTCTTGCCCCGGCGTGTTGCTGGTGGACAGCATGTAACGCATTGCATCGGCACCGTACTTCTCAATAACTTCAATTGGATCGACGCCGTTGCCCAGCGATTTGGACATTTTGCGCCCTTCACTGTCGCGGACGAGGCCGTGGATCAGGACATCCTTGAACGGAACTTGACCGGTGAATTCCAGCGAAGTGAAGATCATCCGGGCAACCCAGAAGTAAATGATATCGTAACCGGTGGAAAGAACGGACGTTGGGAAATAGCGCTTGAGATCCGCACTATCCTCATCCGGCCAGCCCAGTGTGGAGAACGGCCAAAGTGCAGAGCTAAACCACGTATCCAGCACGTCCTCGTCTTGTCGGATATCGTCGCGTCCCAGCTTGGCCCGTGCTTCTTCCTCACTGCGGGCTACAACCATTTCGCCGGTCTCGTCGCAATACCAGGCCGGAATGCGGTGACCCCACCACAATTGGCGGGAAACACACCAATCGCGTACGTTCTCGATCCAGTTCAAATAAATTTTCTCGAACCGATCCGGTACGAAGTTAACGCCGTTCCCCGATTTTTGCGCTTCAATCGCTTTTTCCGCGAGCGGCTTCATCTTCACGAACCATTGCGTCGACAGATACGGCTCAACCACAACGCCGGTCCGTTCACTATGACCAACCTGATGCACGTGATCCTCGATTTTGATCAGCACGCCCATCTCCTGCAAATCCTTCACGATCTGCTTGCGGCATTCGAAGCGGTCGAGGCCTTGATACTTGCCGGCTTCAGCATTCATCTTGCCGGTCTCGTCCATCACGTTAATTTGCGGCAGGTTATGGCGCAAACCAACTTCGAAGTCATTCGGGTCATGCGCCGGGGTGATTTTTACCGCGCCGCTGCCAAACTCTTTCTCCACGTATTCATCGGCGATAATCGGGATTTCACGGTCAACGATCGGCAGACGAAGCGTTTTGCCGACCAGATGGCGATAACGTTCATCCTCTGGATGAACAGCAACGGCGGTATCGCCGAGCATCGTCTCTGGACGAGTCGTCGCCACGGTGATATAGCCGCTTCCATCGCTCAGCGGATACTGAAGATGGTACAGATGCCCGTTAACTTCTTTATATTCTACCTCGATATCGGAAAGCGCCGTACGCGCCGCCGGATCCCAGTTGATAATGTATTTGCCGCGGTAAATCAAGCCTTTCTCATAAAGCTTCACGAACACTTCGCGAACCGCTTGGGACAAGCCCTCGTCCAATGTAAACCGCTCGCGCGAATAATCGAGCGAAGCGCCCATTTTGGCCCACTGTTCATGAATCGTTTCCGCATACTGGTCCTTCCAGGCCCATACTTGTTCGAGGAACTTCTCGCGGCCCAGGTCGTATCGGGATACGCCTTGCTCTCTAAGCCGCTGCTCCACTCTCGTTTGAGTTGCAATCCCCGCATGGTCCATCCCGGGCAGCCACAACGCGTCATATCCCTGCATTCGCTTGGTCCGGGTCAAAATATCCTGCAGCGTCAAATCCAGCGCATGCCCGATATGCAGCATCCCGGTTACGTTAGGCGGCGGAATCACGATCGTGTAGGGCTTGGCATCCGGCCGTTGTCCGGCTTTAAAGAAGCCGTTCTCCAACCAATAACGGTGCCATTTCTGCTCCGCTGCTTTCGGATCGTACGTCGTCGGCATTTCTACCGACGAAGTTTGTCGATCTTGATTTTCTGTCATCCTATTCAACCTCCGTTACAAATAAGCATAGCCTTGGCGATCCCAAGATAGTCGACTGGCGTCATCAGCTCCACACCGTGTGCATAAGACTTCGGGACGGGCTTTCGCGCCTACTTCATGCTGCCTAAGAAAAAACAAAAAGCCCTTCGTCTCAAAGGACGAAAGGCTTTACTTTCGCGGTACCACCTTTGTTTCGCATCAATGGCATCCGGTTCATTCACCATCCGGTGCAAGAAATGCGACTCTCATGCAGATAACGGCTGCTGCCGGTCCGTTCTAACCCCATATGATATGCTGCTCAAACGGACAACTCCCGGGCGACTTCGGTGAGCTACATGTCCTGCAGAATCTCTCAGCCGTGGATTCCGCTCTCTGAAGGGTACGCTGCCTACTCTTCCCGTTCCAAGTCTTTGCCATAGATCTTATTACTTTAATCTATATTATCATAACTTGGAAAGGAACGGGAGTCAACAATCCGCCTGATTTCACGGGGAGATCCTCACGGAATGTACAAAATTTGCCCTTCATTCACCTGATGCTCGGACAGCCGGTTGTACAGCTGCAGCTCCCGTGGACTCAGGTGGTAGCGTTGGGCGATATCATCCAACGTCTCTTCGCGCTGCACGATCACGAGACGCACTTTGCGGAAGGGGTTTTGATCCTCGTTGCTGATGAACAGGTTCTTCCACCGCAGCTCCTCACCCTCACTTGGGTCTCTGCTGTCGTCCAGACTCGGCTGATCCGATGCTTCCTCCTGCGGTTCTTGAGCGGGCCGGGAAGAAGAGGCAATCAGCTTCGTTAAGCCAAAGCTATCTCGGCCCCCCTCGTCATCCCCTTTTTTGGCACCCAATGCGATCTTCATTTCCTTCTTCTCTTCTGGCTGGGCAGGTGCACCCTGATCGGCTTCAGCCGCCGCATCCGCCTCCAAAACGTCTTCGTTCACCGTATCGTTTGACACTACAGCAACTTCTTCGCCTAGCCCATACGAAACCCGTTCCGGCTCGGCAGCTTCCGCTTCCACGGCTTCACTCGCACGTTCAATCGGCGCGGATTCTGCGAATGGGCGAATTTCCTCCTGAAACGCTGCGTCTACATCCAACTCCTCTGTTTGATCTGCAAAAACCTCTGCGGCAGCGCCAAAGTCCGATTCGGATTCCTTGTCCGCCCAAGGACTAGCTTCCTGGAATGCGGGGACATCCTCTCTCCAGGAGATGGTTTCCTGCGGCTCGTCCGCATTTCGTTTTTGCGCGGCAAGGACATCGTCCGGAAACGCCTGCCACGAAGCGAATTGCGGGATTTGTTGAGGCTCTTCGTCCTGCGGCTCTTGCTTCAGCTCCAGTTCAGGCTCCGGCTCTTCGTTTGCCGTTTCGCGGATTAACGAATTCCAAGAGAACGTCGGCTCCGGCTCTTGGCGAACTTCTTCCGTCAGCAAAGGCGCTGCCGGGATCGGTTCAGGCTCGGTCAGCGCCGAAGCATAATCCGCTGAATCCTCCGTGTTGAAATTCGATTCCGCTTCCGATTCGTCGCCGGGCAGATTCGGTACGACATGGGCCGTCGTAAACTCGCGATCCTTCCATGCATCTTGTTCGGACACTAAGGCGATGGTCTCCACCCCCTGAAGCGACAAGACGCCTGTAATATTCAAGCTGCGCGAACTAAGCAGGTCAACATCGAAATTTTCAATTTCGACCGTGATATCCTCCAACCGGTTTACCCGGCTTAGCGGTATCGTAATTTCTACTGGAATATAGTGTTCCAGCTTCTGCGTTTCTCCTTCTCCCCGATACACCCCCGACAACAGCAAATGGCCGCGCAGCGCGGCATACTCCTCCCCGGGAATCACCTGGACTTTCGGATAGAGCTCGATCTCCTCCAGCTCTTCAATGCCGATCACATCTTCAGAAAGATGTATGCGCTCATAAATATCAAACCTGAGACCATAGGATTGATCAGCCAACTCGTTACCTCCTTTCAGCATATCCAAACCTGATTTAGAAATCGATGAATCTTGATCCAAATCATCCTCGTTTAATCTATATGCTGCAAAAAGGAGTGCATGCCAGCTTTTTGCCGATTGCAGGGTACAGACCAACTCTAAGTAAAAAATAAGCCAGGCTGCCATACGACAGCCCGGCTTGTCAACGAAAGCGATCGCGCAGCTGGATCATGGCCGGCGGCCACGGATCGCCCAGCTCCACCGCTTCTCCGGTGAGCGGGTGCGGGAACACCAGCCGCTCCCCATGCAGCGCTTGATAAGGCAGCCACTTCGTGCTGCCGCCATACAACGCATCCCCTACGAGCGGATGGCCCGCTGCGCTCAGATGGACGCGAATTTGATGCGTGCGGCCGGTCTCCAAGGTCAGCCGAACGAGGCTCACCTCGTGCTTCGGGTATACCTCCATCAGCTCCACATGCGTGATCGCCGGCTTGCCAGTAGGGGACACCCGGCGCCGCTGATTGTGATGGCGGTCCCGGCCGATCGGCTGGTCAATGACCTTAAGCGCGGAACTAACAACGCCCTGTACAAACGCGATGTAAGTCCGTCCGATCTCCTTGCGGCTCATCGCTTCATCCAGCTTTAAATGGGCGTATTCGTTCTTTGCGAACAACACCGGTCCTGACGTATATTCGTCCAGCCGGTGAATATGCGCCGCAGCGATTGGCTGACCCAGGCTGGCGTACCATCCCGCGACGCGGTTGGCAAGCGTGTCCGGCGGAGCCGAGTCCCTACGGGAAGCGCCCCCCTCGTTGCCGTCCGGATGGACTTTTAGCCCTGCCGGCTTGTGCACGACAAGGCAAAAATCATCCTCATATAAAAGCGAAAGCTCTGCCTCAACCGGAGCATATTGCGATGCCCTGGCCGGAAAGGCCAGCAGCCTTAAACGGTCCCCGGCGAGCTTGATGCCGCCTTCGGCCCGCAGCCGGCGCAGCAGCTTAGGAGGAGCCTGCAGCCCCTCCTCCAGCCAAGCCATCGCCGCATCCAGACGGTCCTGCCCATCGCGCGCAGGCAGCTTGCCGGGCATCAGCTCGAGCCATTCCCCGCGCCGCGTCCAGGTTAGCTTGCCGCTCACAGCTTTTGCAGCGCCAAGCGATGCGCTTCGATCGTCAGCTCAATGTCTTCGTCGGTATGCACGCCCGAGACGAACATACCTTCGAACTGCGAAGGCGCCACGTTGATGCCTTGCTCAAGCAACGCCGCGAAGTAACGGCGGAACAAGTCGAGGTCGCTTGTTTTTGCCGTCTCGTAATTGATAACCTTCTCTTCGGTAAAAAACGGACAGATCATCGAGCCCACGCGGTTGATCGTACACGGAATACCTTTTTCCTTGGCGTTGCGCGTAAAGCCTTCCTCCAGCTTCGCCGACAAGCGCTCCAGCCGGTCGTACACCTCTGGAGTAAGCAGCGACAGCGTCGTGTAACCCGCAACCATTGCCAACGGGTTGCCGCTCAGCGTCCCGGCCTGATAAATCGGCCCGCTTGGCGCGATTTGCTCCATGATCTCGCGTTTTCCGCCATACGCTCCAACAGGCAGCCCGCCGCCGATCACCTTGCCGAGGCAAGTCAAATCCGGCGTAACGCCAAAGCGCCCCTGCGCACAATTCAGCCCTACGCGGAAGCCTGTCATGACCTCGTCAAAAATGAGCAAGCTGCCGTATCGCTCGGTAATCCGGCGCAGACCTTCCAGGAATCCCGGCAGCGGCGGCACAACGCCCATGTTCCCGGCTACAGGCTCCACGATAACGCCGGCGATCTCTTCCCCAAACCGCTCAAACGCAAGCTCAACCGAAGCCAAGTCGTTATAAGGTACCGCAATTGTATTAGAGGCAACCCCCTCAGGCACGCCCGGGCTGTCCGGCAGTCCCAGCGTCGCTACGCCGGAGCCTGCTTTAATCAGCAAGCTGTCGGCATGGCCGTGATAGGAGCCTTCGAATTTCATAATTTTGCTGCGGCCCGTGTATCCCCGTGCCAGACGGATCGCACTCATCGTTGCTTCCGTTCCCGAGTTCACCATCCGCACCACATCGATCGACGGCACCCGTTCAGCAACCAGCATGGCCATTTGCGTCTCTAGCAGCGTTGGCGCTCCAAAGCTCGTCCCTTTCGCAGCCGTCTCCTGCAGCGCACGCACCACCTCTGGATGAGCATGGCCCATAATCAGCGGCCCCCAGGAGCCTACATAATCGATAAAACTGTTGCCGTCGATATCATAAATCCGGGAGCCCTCCCCGCGTTCGATATACATCGGCGTCAAGCCAACGGATTTAAATGCCCGCACCGGGCTGTTAACGCCGCCGGGCAAGACCTGCTTCGCTTCTTCGAAAGCCAGGCGCGATCGCTCTTCGCCCCGCCGGCCAATCGTGTCCTTGCTCATCGATCCCCCTCCTTAACTGTTCAAACCCCGTTCTTGGCTCTATGCTTACTGCTTCTCGCGCAGCCAGCGTGCCATATCCTTGGCGAAATACGTGATGATGATATCCGCACCCGCCCGCTTCATGCCTAGCAGCATCTCAGTGACGATGGCCCGCTCGTTGATCCAGCCTTGCTGGGCGGCTGCCTTCACCATCGAATACTCTCCGCTTACGTTGTAAGCGACCAGCGGAAGATCAAATTGATCCCGCAGCATCCGCAAAATATCCATAAAGGCCAAGGCCGGCTTCACCATCAGCATATCCGCGCCTTCCAGCACGTCGGATTCCGCTTCCCTTAGCGCTTCGCGGGCGTTGGCCGGGTCCATCTGATACGTCTTCCGGTCGCCGAACTGCGGCGCCGAGTCCGCCGCTTCACGGAACGGCCCATAAAACGAAGACGCGTATTTGACGGAATATGACATAATCGGCACATGGCTGAAGCCCGCTTCATCCAGTCCCGCACGGATCGCTTGCACAAATCCGTCCATCATGTTGGACGGCGCGATGATGTCGGCGCCTGCTCGCGCTTGGGAGACAGCGGTTTTCACCAGCAGCTCCAGCGACTCGTCGTTCATGACGTCGCCGCAGACATGCCCGTCGCGTTCAAACGTATGTACCATCCCGCAATGGCCATGATCCGTAAATTCGCATAAGCAGGTGTCGGCTACGACCAGCAAATCCGGATACCGCGATTTAATGATCCGCGTCGCTTCCTGTACGATCCCGTCCTCCGCAAAGGCCGAGGTGCCGACGCTGTCCTTCGTTTCCGGAATGCCGAACAGCAGAACCGCCGGAATACCTAGATCCATAATTTCTTTGACTTCCTCTTCCAGCGTGTCCAGCGAAAAATGAAACACGCCGGGCATCGATGAAATCTCATTCTTGACGCCCTTTCCATAAGTTACAAAGATCGGTTGAATCAAGTCGTCCACCGTCAGGACGGTTTCACGCACCATCCCGCGAATCGCAGCCGACTGACGCAGCCGGCGATGTCTTACGATCGGAAAATTCATCTTTGATTCCCTCCTAAGTATGCAACACGGGGTTAAGCCTCCGTGTTAATCAAAAAAAATCACTTCGCCGACGCCGTCCGCGCTTTCCAGTCACATAGCGCCTGAATCAAGCTATCGATCGTTGCTTCTTCCGCAAGAATCGACACCCGCAGGCCTGCATCCTCTGCCGTTTTCGCCGTGACCGGCCCGATGCAGGCGATGTCCACGCCTTGCAGGGCAGCGACCGGATCGGCGACCCCCATGCCGGTGAGCGCGGCCAACAGATTCGTCACCGTTGACGAGCTGGTAAAGGTGACGGCGTGAATACGGCCTTTCTCGAGCAGCTTCAACAGCTCTTCGTCCGTTTCCCCGGCCGGCACTGTCCGGTACATGACTGCCTCGGTGACGGTCAAGCCCTGCTCACGCAAGGCAGCAGGCAACCAAGCTCGGGCAAGGTCGCCGCGCGGCAACAGCACGTGCTGTCCGGGCTTCAACTCGCTGCCGTACGTTTCCATCAGGCCCTCGGCCTGAAACTTGCCCGGCAAGCCCTCCGCCGCAATCCCGCGTTGGCGCAGCGCCGCCTGCGTTGCCGGCCCTACGGCGGCAATTCTCGCTTTATGCAGCCCGCGCACATCTTTCCCCAGTCTCTCCAGGTGCGAGAAGAAATACTCCACGCCATTGACGCTCGTGAAGAATACCCAATCGTACTGCTCTAGCTGATTGAGCGCTTCGTCCGTGCTGGCCAGCTCCCGGCCCTCCGGCATCGCGATGTCGATGACAGGGAACTCGTACGGCTCGCCGCCAAGCTCCTCGATGCCGCGCACCAGCTCGCTTGCTTGCGAGCGCGAACGGGTGATGAGAATCCGCTTGCCGAATAGCGGCAGCGATTCCGCCCACATGAGCTGCTCCCGTTGAGCCACAACTTCGCCGACAACCGTGACGGCCGGCGGCTTAAAGTCAGCTTCGCGTACCTTTTGCTCAATATCGGCCAGCGTCCCGACCAGCGTCTCCTGTTCGGCTCTCGTCCCCCAGCGGATCAGGGCAACCGGCGTTTCGGGCGGCCGACCGTAATGAATCAGCTGTCTGCTGATATGACCAATATTGGCCACGCCCATCATAAACACAAGGGTGCCGGTCGCGTTGGTGATCTTTTCCCAGTCGATAGACTGATCCAGCTTGTCCGGGCTTTCACGCCCCGTAACGATCGACACCGAGGAAGCCATATCCCGGTGAGTGACAGGAATGCCTGCATACGCCGGCACCGAGATGGCCGCCGTAATCCCCGGCACGATTTCGTAAGGAATTCCGTGCTGCCGCAGCAGCTCCGCCTCCTCTCCAACGCGGCCGAAGATCGTCGGGTCCCCGCCTTTTAAGCGAACGACGGTTTTGCCCGCCAGCGCCAAATCAACCAACAGCTGATTGATATGCTCTTGCTTCATCGTGTGACGGTCGGTTCGCTTCCCGACATATATTTTCTCTGCCCCGGGCTTCGTTCTTCGCAGCAGGCTGGGATTGGCCAGACGATCGTAGACGATCACGTCGCCTTTCTCCAGACAATCAAGCCCTTTCAGCGTAATCAATCGCGCATCTCCAGGGCCTGCGCCAACCAGATACACCTTACCAGCCATATTCGTTCACTCCCCGGTTTCTTGTAATAATGCAGCTGCTCCCATCGAGATCAGCCGGCCGGCAAGCTGCTCTCCCAGCTCGGTCGGATCTGTTCCTTCGGCGCTTTCCTTCAGAATCGTCGTTCCGTCCGCCGAACCAACCATCCCCGTCAATCGCAAACGCGGACGGCCGGTTTCGCCGCTTGCGCCTTCTTCCGGCAGCAACGTCGCGTAGGCTCCAATCGGCACCTGGCAGCCGCCATTCAGCACGCCGAGGAAACGGCGCTCCGCAGCCACCGTCACCGCGGTGTCCGGATCATTGTATAAGGACAAGAGCCGGCGCACCTCGTCGTCATCCTCGCGGCATTCGATGCCAAGCGCCCCTTGACCAACGGCGGGCAGACAGACCTCTGCGGGAAGAAATGCCGTAATCCGGTGTTCCCAACCCATGCGGAATAACCCCGCCGCGGCCAAAATGATCGCGTCAAAACCTTCCTCCTCCAGCTTGCGCAATCGGGAATCGATATTGCCGCGAATCGGCTCCAGCACGAAGTCCGGTCGATAAGCGCGCAATTGACTGGCGCGACGTAAGCTGCTGGTCCCTACCTTGGCCCCCTGCGGCAATTCGTCAAGGCTCCGTCCGTTTCTTGAAATAAGCGCATCCCGTGGATCAACCCGCCGCGGCACCGCACCGTTCATCAGTCCGTCCGGCAGCACAGACGGCATGTCCTTCATGCTATGGACCGCCAAATCGATCTCCCCGTTCAGCATCGCCTGCTCGATTTCCTTCACGAACAGCCCTTTGCCGCCAACCTTGGACAACGTCACGTCCAAAATCCGGTCTCCCTTGGTTACGATCTTGCGGATTTCAAAATCAAACGGCAGGTGATGCTCCCGGCAGATCGCTTTTAAATCGTCGATGACCTGTCCCGTCTGTGTCAGCGCCAGCTGGCTTTGTCTCGTACCCACCACTATCGTTCGCTTCGTCATGCTTATTCCTCCGTCTGTTCCTCAATCCAGGCGATCATGGCTGCTTCGCTCCACGGCTCAAAGCTTCCTTCCCGGATCGAGGTCAATATATCGGTCTCGGCCAACCTCCGAAACAGACGCTTCCGTCTTCCGGGATCGTCGATTCGCTCTTTAATGAAAGCCCGCGCCGAGCTTAAAAAGTCAATGTAACGCTCGTAATCCTCGCCAAAGTGTTCATCAATCTCGCGGATCAGCTCCCGCGCGGCCGTTGGTCCCGCCCCCGAGGTGGAGACGGCAACGACCAGCCCCCCGCGGCGCAGAACGCCGGGCGTAATCATGCTGCCTCGCGTCCCTTCGCCCGCGTCATTCATCGGGATGCCCTCCGCCTCCGCTTCGGCGGCCACAGCGGCGTTGACCTCCGGCCGATCGGTCGCGGCAAAAGCGAGGAACGCCCCGGCCAAATCCCCTTGTTGATACTCCCGTTGGATCCATACGACTTGCTCCCGCTCCTGATGGAGCCGCTGCAGACCTTCCGTTACGTTGGGACTAATCACCACCGTTACCGCTCCAGCCTCTGCCAGCATCGTCGCCTTCCGTTCGGCAACCGGTCCGCCGCCAATAATGACGCAGCGACGGCCTGCCAAATTCAATAGGACGGGCACATAATAAGGTATGGCGCATCCCTCCTACTTCAACTGATTAATAGCATACCCTACCCTGCCGCAATTTTCCATGTTCATCCCTTCAAAAAAAGCCCTTCCCCCTCCGCTTCAGCGTCGAATCAGCCATCGATTCGGGTGCATCCGGCAGAGGGCTCAGGGCGTTCTCGCGGTGTAGAATATCCAGTTATCCAGATTATACAGACACCTTCGCCAGCGGCAACGAAGGCTCAGGCTCGAAGGAGACCTGGTTTGGGAGCCCATCTTCGAGCTCCGGCAACCCTTCGGACGCCCGGGACGCTAACATTTCTTGCGCTTCCCGTGAGGCGGAGATCTCCTTGCCGGATGCGGAAGGTGCATCGCTTTGTGCTTCCAGACGATCCTCCAGCGCAAAAATCTGCGTAAACATCTCCAGCGCTTTCGTGCCTTGACTTTCGCCAGCCATCTCCTTGATCCGGTTAATCGGATCATGCAGCACTTGATTTAAAATGCTCTTGGTGAGGCGACGAATCACTTTGCGTTGCCGTTCATCCAGCTCCGGCAGCTTATTAAAGAGACTGTCCAACGTATTCTCGTGAATATCGGAAGCCTTCTCCTGCAGCGCGCGAATGACCGGCTTCACGCCCAGCGTCTGCAGCCATGTTCCGAAGGCGGCGATTTCGTCCTCGATCATGGCTTCGATCTTAACCGCTTCTGCGCGGCGCATCTCCATGTTGCTCTCTACGATGCCTTCGAGATCATCGATGTCATACAGGAATACCTGATCCAGCTCGCCGATGGCCGGCTCGATGTCCCGCGGCACCGCGATATCGATCATAAACAACGGGCGATCCATCCGCCCCTTCATGCTGCGGGCGACCTGTGCCGAAGTGATTACATACCCTTCCGCACCGGTCGAGCTGATCAGAATATCCACCTCTTCCAGCCGTTCCATCGCTTCCTGCATGGTGCATGGCACACCGTGAAATTTCGCGGCAAGCTCCTGGGCCCGGGCAAATGTCCGGTTGGCTACCAGCACTTCTTCCGCACCGGCACCGCTCAAGTGCTTGGCCGTCAACTCGCTCATCTTGCCGGCACCAAGGATCAGCACGCGTTTGCCTTCAAAGCTGCCAAAAATCCGCTTGCCCAGCTCCACGGCAGCATAGCTGATCGAAACAGCGCTCTCCCCGATGGCGGTTTCGGAATGGGCTCGTTTGCCCAGCGTGACCGCTTGTTTAAACAACATATTAAACCATGTTCCGGTGCATTTCTCGCTTTGCGAGAGCAAGAACGCATTTTTGACCTGGCCGAGAATTTGGGTTTCCCCCAGCACCATCGAATCCAGACCGCACGCAACGCGGAACAGATGACGAATCGCTTGTTCGTCTTCATATATATATAAATGGCGGGTAAATTCTTCGCGAGGAACCCCAAACCAGCGTTCCATAAAGCTGCGAACGAAGGACCCGCACATGTGCAGTTGATCAACTACGGCATAGATTTCTGTACGATTGCAGGTGGCAATAATTACGCCTTCCAATACACTCTTGGTACGTAAGAGCTCCTGCAGCGCTTGCGGCATGTCCGTATCTGTTAAAGAAAAGCGTTCCCTGACTTCCACAGGCGCCGTGCGATAGTTTAACCCAACTACGACGATGTGCATTGCAAGTTCACCTGCCTTGAAGAAGTGTCAATAGCATGTATCGCAAACAAACTATGTTAATTATATCACAGTAGCCTTCGGCTCCCCTGGGATTTCTATGAGTTTTTTATGAATTATTTATGAATTTCATTCATTCAAAACAAATAACCATGGATGACCCATGGTTAAGCTTTTTTCCAATTTTTTAGAAAATCTATCCTCGCTTAAACAAATTCAGCGCGATTCGAATCCGCTTCGGCTACTTCCAGCTCGCCTAAGCCCCGAATCAGCTTCTTCGCATACGTTTTCTCCGGATTCAAGACGGACACCAGGTAATCGATCGCCAGCTGCGGATCTACAAATTCCCCGCAGGTGTAGCAATCAATAGCAGCAAACCCTCTCTCAGGATACGTGTGAATCGAGAGGTGGCTTTCCGACAACATCACAAGCACGGTGGCTCCTTGCGGTTCAAACTGTCTGGATTGAATCGACAAAATGGTCGCTCCGCAAGCTTCCGCCGCTTCCACCAAGTGGGCTTCCAACAACCCGGCGTTGTTCAGCACCTCATAGTCGATTCCCCAAGCATCAACCGCAACGTGTCTTCCGAAAGTTGAATATTCCATCTTCCGGCTCCCCCTTCCTAGGAATAAAATGTTTGAAAAAATTTCATCCGCTAGGACCTACGTCATTCACTTCTCGAGGGAAACATCTCTCGCAACATCTCCATGTCCTGAGTGAATCCTGGTTCCTATATTCTTTTCAACGAGATTAAAAATAACATCTCTTGCGGACAAATGCAACCTATTTTTTCGGCAAAATCCCTGCATCCGTTCGCGGTTCATGAATAAAAAACTACCCTGTAATAGGGTAGTTATCATTAGTACATTATGTTGTCGCCCTCTCTCTGGTGACACCCGTTTAGGGGACTGAACTATTTTAGTTTATGCCTCTAGGACAAACAGTCTTCGCGAGCATTGACGCAGCTCATTGTCGATGCGTTCCACATCCGCTTCATCCGCGACAAACCGCTGGTCAAGCAGCGAATTAATGTTTTTGCGGATCCGGGCGATTTCCAGCTCAATATCGTTATTCCGGTAAATTTGCTGCAGCTCCGCCGCCGCATCCTTGTATTCGAACACAAGCTTGTAGGATTCCCGAGAATACTCGACGATTTTGCGAACCCGGCCTTCCTGATAATAATACATCATCATGAATCCGTTATAAATTCGGGTGACCATGCCGGAGCCTTTAAAGGCGGCGAACAACAGTCTCATCACGTTCGTTAAATGGGGTTTTTCCAAGCGGAAAGACATTTCGCAGACATAATAACCGTCAACACGTTCAAATGGAAGATGCACTTCCTCACCGCCGTCATCCTCCAGTACGACCTCTTGCCCGCCGTTGTCCAACACTTTGACCCGCTGGCGCACATGGGGATCGTAGACTTTGTGAATAAACTGCGACATCTGAACTTCCGTTAAACGCATACTGGCATTGACATACTCTGTGGCTAACCGCTGAGCCATACAAATCTCCTCAATTCTTAATCGCTTTATTATAATTATACACTACGATTCCAACCGTACGCTCAGCGGCCAAAACGTGAATTCTTGCCATTTTCCAGAAAAAACGGCATTAAGCCGTTTTTAACCTGAACAATTTCGCTGCATGCTCACTTTCCTGCGGAAACTGCTCCAAATCCCTTTCGTATTTACCGAATTCTTAGCTCTTCCCATTTTCTGTATCGGAGGCTTCCGGGCTTTTAGCCTCGGTTTCTTCCGCCAGCCCCGCATACCGCTTGATTTGCGCCCACAGCTCATCTTTGCCAATCCCCTCTTCCGCCGAGAACAGGATCAACGGATCCCCGGCCCGCAGTACCAGCGCTTCCTTGATAATTTTCAGGTGCTTCTGCCAGCGCGATTTCGGCACCTTGTCGGCTTTGGTGGCAACGACGCACACCGGAAGCTCGTACGCCTTCAGCCAGTCGTACATCAGCTCGTCGTCCTTGGTCGGCGGATGGCGCAGATCGATGATCTGCAGCACCAGCTTCAGCGTCTCCCGCTCCTGCAGGTACTTCTCGATCATTTTGCCCCAGACCTCGCGCTGCGACTTGGATACTTTGGCATACCCATAGCCTGGCACGTCCACAAAGTAGAGCCGGTCATTCACCCGGTAATAGTTCAGATGCTGCGTTTTTCCGGGGGTTGAGCTGGTGCGCGCTAAGTTTTTGCGGTTAATCATCCGATTGATCAGCGACGATTTGCCCACATTGGAACGCCCTGCCAGAGCGATCTCCGGCAAGGCGTCCTCAGGATATTGATTGGGGCCAACAGCGCTGATGATAAATTCAGCCTTGGTTACCTTCATCGTTCATTTCCTCTCTTGAGCGATGACGCACCTTTGCGCCACGCTTACATGCTAGTGCATCCCTGGACGCTCTACGAGCGCATGCTCGAGCACCTGGTCCATATGTGACACCGGTACGAACTCCAGGTCCTCCTTAACGCTGTCCGGAATGTCGCGCAGATCGCGCTCATTGTCCTTCGGCATCAGGACTTTACGGTAGCCCGCCCGATGCGCGGCAAGCGATTTCTCCTTCAAGCCGCCGATCGGCAGCACGCGTCCGCGCAGCGTAATTTCGCCAGTCATGGCGACGTCCTTGGAGACGTGTCGGTTCGTCAACGCCGAGATCAGCGCAGTAGCGATCGTAATGCCCGCCGACGGACCGTCCTTCGGAATCGCCCCTTCGGGAATATGGATATGAATATCGTTCTTCTCGTGAAAATCGAGCGGAATCCCCAGCTCCGCCGCCTTGGAGCGGGTGTAGCTGAAGGCAGCTTGCGCCGATTCCTTCATCACGTCGCCCAGCTTACCGGTTAGCGTCAGCTTCCCGGATCCCGGTACGACGGTCACCTCGATGACCAACGTCTCCCCGCCGACCTCCGTCCAGGCTAGTCCCGTTACCGTGCCGATTTGATCTTCCAGCTCGGCCACCCCATAGCGGAATTTCGCTGGGCCAAGGAAATCCTTGACATTGTCCGTTGTGATGATAATTTTCTCCTTATTCTCGGACACGATCTGCTTCGCCGCTTTACGGCATAAGGCAGCCACTTGCTGCTCCAGATTCCGCACGCCGGATTCGCGGGTATATTCGCGGACCACTTGCAGCAGCACATCTTCGCCAACCTCTAGCTGCTCCGGCTCCAGTCCATGCTCGCGTTTTTGCTTAGGCAGCAAGTAACGGTTGGCAATCTGCAGCTTCTCCAGCTCCGTGTAGCCCGGAATAAACAACGTCTCCATCCGGTCAAGCAACGGCCGCGGAATGTTATGTACCGCATTGGCAGTCGTAATGAACATCACGTTGGATAGATCAAACGGAACCTCGATAAAATGATCGGAAAAAGTGTTGTTTTGCTCCGGATCCAACACCTCAAGCAGCGCCGCGGAAGGATCGCCGCGGAAGTCCGAAGCCATCTTGTCGATCTCGTCCAGCAAGAATACCGGATTCAGCGTTCCTGCCGTTTTCATGCCTTGGATAATTCGTCCCGGCATTGCGCCGACATAGGTGCGGCGGTGTCCCCGAATCTCTGCTTCGTCCCGCACGCCGCCCAGCGAAATGCGGACGAACTGACGCCCTAGCGAACGGGCGATGGAGCGGGCCAGCGACGTTTTCCCGACCCCTGGCGGGCCGACCAGGCACAGGATCGGGCCTTTCAGCTTCTTGACCAGCTTCTGCACAGCCAAGTATTCCAGAACCCGTTCCTTCGGCTTATCGAGGCCGTAATGGTCTTCGTTCAGCACTTGCTCCGCTTTGGCCAAGTCGAGGTCGTCTTCGGTCTTGTTGTTCCACGGCAGGCTAAGCAGCCAATCCACGTAGTTGCGGATGACGCCGCCTTCCGCCGAGCTGGCCGGCATTTTCTCCAGGCGGTCGATTTCCTTCTCGACCTTCTCCCGGACGTTCTCCGGCAGCCCTTTCTCTTCGAGCTGGGCCCGCAGCTCTTCGGCTTCGCCGGCCCGCCCTTCCTTCTCGCCGAGCTCCTTCTGGATCGCCTTCATCTGCTCGCGCAAATAGTATTCCTTCTGCGTTTTCTCCATCTGCTTCTTGACGCGTTGGTTGATTTTGCGCTCCAGCTCCAGCACTTCGCGCTCGTTATTTAAGATGTCGAGCAGCTTCTCCAGCCGCTTGCGGACATCGATTGTTTCGAGGATTTCTTGTTTATCCTTGATTTTCAAGGACAAATGGCTGGTGATTACGTCCGCCAAACGACCAGCTTCTTCAATGTCTGATACGGCTGCCAGCGTCTCCGGCGTGACCTTCTTAGATAAGTTGATATAATGTTCGAATTGGGTTAACACCGTACGCATTAGTGCGTCCACTTCCGGATCCACCGTTTCTTCCTCCGGACGCTCTTCGGCGATAACCTCATAATATTCGTCATTATCCAAATATTCGATAATTTCAGCGCGTTCCATGCCTTCCACCAGCACACGAATGGTGCCGTTGGGAAGCTTCAACATCTGGCGCACCTTTGCGACGGTGCCGATGCGAAAGATATCTTCTTGGGTTGGTTCTTCTATGTTCACTTCCGATTGAGAACAGAGGAGAATCAGATTATCTTCGACCATAGCTTTTTCCAGCGCTTTCACCGACTTCTCTCGTCCCACGTCCAAGTGCAGTACCATGCTTGGATAGACGAGCAGACCGCGCAGCGGCAGCAGCGGAAATCGCCGGCCTTTGGATTTATGGGGTCCCATCGCTTATGCACCTCCAAACGTTCTCTGTAGATTTCATTGCTATTTTAGCAAATGTTACATAAAAACACCAACGAGGAGCGACCGCCTCAAGCAGCCGCTCCCCGGAATGTGTATGAGCATGACGCATAGGTAACCTCTGCTGGCCCGGCTTACATCGCTCCGCCTTGCGAAGGTGACTCTGCGTGCAGAAAAGGCGCGGGAGCTGTTGCCGGAGCAAACAGGTCGCCGCCGATCGGCAACTCCAGATTCTTCTCGGCCTCGGGACCAAAGACGTGGCGGAACACTTCACCTAACGTCTCGACAGGGATTACCCGCAGGCCTTCCAAGCCTTCAAACAACGATTGCCAGTTGTCCTTCGGAATCAGCACCGTCGTGGCGCCAGCCTGGAATGCCGCCTCCACCTTCGCCACGACGCCGCCAACCGGCTTCACCTTGCCGTGAATCCCCAGTTCGCCGGTCATGGCGATCTGATTGTTCACTGGCACCTGCTTGATCGCCGAGGCGATCGCAGTCGCGATGGCTAACCCGGCAGAAGGACCGTCGATCGGGGTTCCCCCCGGGAAGTTGATATGAAGGTGATAGCTCGGCGGATTCAGCCCGATCCGCTGCAGGACAGTCAGGACATTTTCCACCGAGCCTCTGGCCATGCTCTTGCGGCGCAGCGTGCGGCTGCCTCCGCCGATTTCCTCTTCGTCTACGACACCGGTGATGTTGTAGGTGCCTTTACCCTTTTCAGCAGGAACCGCCGTAGCTTCAATTTCCAGCAATGTGCCCATGTTTGCCCCGTACACGGCCAGGCCATTGACGACACCAACTGCAGGCTGATCCGGTACTTTGCGATCCGGTCGCGGCGCCAGTTGACTGCTCGTGGCCACCCATTCCAAGTCCGATGCCAGCAGTTGGTCGCGCTTCTCGGTGAGGGCCAGACCGGCAGCGAGTTGCACCATATTAACGGCTTCGCGGCCGTTCGTCGCATATTTCTTAATCACTTCAATCGCTTCCGGACAAGGCTGGAAGCCAATTCGCTTCACCGCATCCTCTGCAATTTGGGCGATTTCCTCCGGCAGCAGCGGCCGGAAATAAATCTCCATGCACCGCGAGCGTAAAGCGGCCGGGATCTCCTGCGGCGAGCGGGTTGTCGCGCCAACCAAGCGGAAATCCGCAGGCAAGCCATTTTGGAAAATATCGTGGATATACGCCGGCGTATTGGAGTCTTCGGAGTTATAATACGCACTCTCCAGAAACACCTTGCGATCCTCTAAAACCTTCAAAAGTTTATTCATTTGAATCGAATGCAATTCGCCGATCTCATCGATAAACAAAATCCCGCCATGCGCCTTCGTCACGGCACCGGGCTTCGGCTGCGGAATGCCGGCAACCCCCATCGCCCCCGCCCCTTGGTAGATCGGATCATGCACCGAACCGATCAGCGGGTCAGCGATGCCGCGCTCGTCGAAGCGGGCGATCGTTGCATCAATTTCAACAAATTTGGCATCGGATTTAAAGGGAGATATCGGATTTTTCTTCGCTTCCTCCATCACAACGCGTGCTGCCGCCGTTTTTCCTACGCCCGGCGGACCGTAAATGATCACATGCTGCGGGTTGGCGCTGCAAAGCGCCGCTTTCAGCGCACGCAAACCGTCCTTTTGCCCAACGATGTCGTTCATCGAGGCCGGACGGGTACGCTCCGCAAGCGGCTTGGTGAGCGAGACGGCCCTTAGCTTGCGCAATTTCTCCATTTCCTTGCGCGATTCCCGGTCTACCGCCAGCCGGTTGCCTTTTTGACTGCGCAGCTGATTCCAGAAATAAAGCCCAATCACGACGGCAAAAAACATTTGGACCGCCATCAGGATAACATTTAGATCCATACGCGTTACGCCTCCCACTCTTATACTGATACTTGGTAGTATAGCCTTTTCGCTCCAAGGTAAAACAAGGATTTTTCAAGTTGGGATATTCTAAGGGATAGTTCGTGTTGAAGCGGGCAACAAAAAAACGCAGCCTGCATTCAAGCAGACTGCGGTACGGATTTATATTCAATCAAGACTTCACGCGGGCCCGGTGCTCCTTGCGTCCCGGAATTTCTCCGGTCGCTTCGTACACCTCCACGATATGGTCAATTTCTTTCTTTAATTCGCTTAGCAGCTCGGCTTCCGGAACCTTCCGGATCATTTCCCCGTAACGGAACAGCAACCCTTCCCCGCGAGCTCCGGCGATCCCGATGTCGGCTTCGCGCGCTTCGCCCGGGCCGTTGACGGCACAACCGAGCACGGATACCTTAATCGGCACCTTCAGGTTGGCGATATACGCCTCCACCTCGTTGGCGATGGAGAACAGGTCAATATCCAGCCGGCCGCAGGTCGGGCAGGAGACAAGCGTCGCTGCATTGGTAATCAACCCAAACGTCTTCAACAGCTCGCGCGCCACCTTCACTTCCTCTACCGGATCCGCACTCAGCGAAATCCGGACCGTCGAGCCGATCCCCATCGACAAGAGGGCGCCGATACCAGCTGCACTCTTCACCGTGCCGGAGAACAAGGTTCCAGCTTCCGTAATGCCCAAATGCAGCGGGTATGGAATGACCTCTGCCGCTTTGGTATAGGCCGCAATGGCCATCGGCACGTCCGAGGCCTTCAGCGACACGATAATGTCATGGAAGTCCAGATCCTCCAAAATCCCGATATGGTACAAGGCGCTTTCGACCATCGCTTCGGGAGTTGGGTAGCCGTATTTCTCCAATAAGTGGTTCTCCAGCGAACCGGCGTTCACGCCGATCCGAATCGGAATGCCGCGTTCCTTGCACGCTTTGACCACCGCTTCAACCTTTTCGCGGCGGCCGATATTCCCCGGATTAATCCGGACCTTATCGATGCCGTTTTCGATCGCCAGCAGCGCCAGCTTGTAGTTAAAGTGAATGTCAGCGACCAGCGGGATATGAATCCGTTTCTTGATCTCCTTGATCGCCGCAGCCGCTTCCTCGTTATTCACCGTCACGCGTACCAGTTGGCAACCTGCTTCCTCCAACCGGAGAATCTCGGCTACCGTTGCCTCGACATCTGCCGTTTTCGTCGTACACATGCTTTGGATGATGACTTCGTTGCTGCCGCCGATCGTCAGATTTCCGACTTTAACCGGCCGCGTATCTTGTCTCAAGAATGTCATGTCTGGTCTCTCCCATAACGATCAAAGCTCCACCCCCGCGGGCGCGCCCAGATATAGGGCACGACAACCGCAAAGGTGGAGAACCTTGACCTTTATTTTAGCGCACCCGGCGGTTCCCCGCTTACGCGCTTTCTTCTTGTTTCTTGTTTGGCTTGGAAGCCAATTCCGGCACCGTTTTCTCCAGAACGACCTTCTCGGTGATCACGCAATCCGTAATATCGTCGCGGGAAGGCACTTCGTACATCACGTCAAGCATAATGCCCTCAATGATGGCGCGAAGTCCGCGGGCTCCGGTATTCCGCTTGATCGCTTCCCGAGCGATCGCTTCTAGCGCCTTCGGTTCGAACTGCAGGTTCACGTTGTCCAGCTCAAGCAGCTTCTGATATTGCTTCACCAAAGCGTTCTTCGGCTCGGACAAAATGCGCACCAGCGTCTTCTCATCCAGCGGCTCGAGGGTCGAGATGACCGGCAGACGGCCAACGAATTCCGGAATCAATCCGAATTTCAGCAAGTCCTCCGGCAATACCATCGACAGGTATTCGCCCGGTTTGAGTTCTTTTTGCCCGTCATTCGCCGCGTTAAAGCCAATAACCTTCTTACCGATCCGACGCTTGATCATTTGCTCCAGGCCGTCAAACGCCCCGCCACAGATGAACAAAATGTTCGTCGTATCGATTTGGATAAATTCTTGATGCGGATGTTTGCGTCCGCCTTGCGGAGGAACGGAAGCCACCGTACCTTCCAAAATTTTCAACAGCGCTTGCTGCACACCTTCGCCGGAAACGTCGCGGGTAATCGAAGGATTCTCCGATTTACGCGCCACTTTATCGATCTCGTCGATGTAAATGATGCCGCGTTCCGCTTTTTCCACGTCATAATCGGCAGCCTGAATCAGTTTCAGCAGAATGTTTTCCACGTCTTCACCGACATAGCCGGCTTCCGTCAAGGAAGTGGCATCGGCGATCGCGAATGGAACGTTCAGGATTTTGGCCATCGTTTGGGCAAGGAGTGTTTTCCCCGAACCTGTAGGGCCTAGCAGCAGGATGTTACTCTTCTGCAGCTCAACATCCTCGATCTTGTTCTGCGTATTAATCCGCTTGTAGTGGTTGTAAACGGCAACGGACAGCGATTTCTTCGCTTGCTCCTGACCAATGACGTACTGGTCCAAAATATCGCGGATTTCCTTTGGCTTCGGAATTTCCTTCAGATCCAGCTCTTCCTCGTGGCCAAGTTCCTCCTCCACGATTTCCGTGCACAGCTCAATGCATTCGTCGCATATATAAACGCCGGGTCCGGCAACAAGCTTGCGTACTTGCTCTTGCGATTTGCCGCAGAACGAGCATTTTAGTTGGCCTTTTTCATCGTTAAACTTAAACATGTAAACACCCCTTTATAGATTAGTGGGCTTGGAGATCACCTGATCGATAATCCCGTAGGCCTTAGCCTCTTCCGCGCTCATGAAGAAGTCGCGGTCTGTATCGCGCTCGATTTTTTCAAGGGGTTGACCCGTCCGCTCTACATAGATCTGATTCAGCTTTTGTCTTGTCTTGATGATCCAATCGGCATGAATTTTAATATCCGTTGCCTGACCGCGAACGCCGCCAAGCGGTTGGTGAATCATCACTTCGCTGTTCGGAAGCGCATAACGTTTGCCAGGGGCCCCTGCTGTCAGCAGCAATGATCCCATGCTGGCCGCCATCCCGACACAGATGGTGGACACATCGGGCTTGATATATTGCATCGTATCATATATACCCATCCCCGCGGTAACGGAACCCCCCGGAGAATTGATGTACAGGTGAATATCTTTCTCAGGATCTTCAGCTGCCAAGAACAACAGTTGGGCAATCACGAGATTGGCAACTTCATCATCAATTGCGTTGCTGAGAAAAATAATGCGATCTTTAAGGAGTCTCGAATAGATGTCGTACGACCGTTCTCCTCGATTCGTTTGTTCTACGACCATAGGTACCAGACTCATGCGACCAACCTCTTTTCCTTTTCAATTTCCCTTGCGCTTACGTAAAACATTCTATCATGTTCGAAGCCCCGTGTCATTTTTCGCCCAGTACAGTTTATGTTCGTTTTTACACATTATATAACCTTAGGCTTGTCCCGTGCGCGATGGAAATAAATGTATCATCTGGAGATGAAAAATTAAGGCACGCATTTTATCATACGTGCCCTAACTTTTATCGTGATGTATACAAAGAAGCGGGATCTGGCTGGAGTGAATTATTCCTCGCCTTGGGCTTCTTCGGCTTCAGTTTTGTCAGCGTCTGCTTTCGCTTCGGCTTTGGTCGACTTCTTCGTCGATTTCTTAGCAGCCGGTTTAGCTTCTTTGGACTTTGCCTCCGCTTGCTCAGCCGGAACTTCCTTGCTGTTCTCCAGCAAGAACTGGATCGTCTTGCGGATCAGGATTTCCTCATTCAAGCTGCCCAAAGAACCGTTAGCTGCCAAAATGTTGCGGATTTCTTCCGGCGTACGTTTGTAAGCTTCCGCCATATCGTTCAGCTCTTTGTTGATTTCGTCTTGAGTGACTTCGATCTTCTCGGCTTTAGCGATGGCTTCAAGCACCAGGTTGTTGCGAACGCGTTTCTCAGCGTCCCCTTGCATTTGTCCTCTGAGGTCGTCCACCGTTTGACCGGAGAAGCCCAGGAACATATCCAGGTTCATGCCTTGTGCGCGAAGACGGTTGTCGAAGTCGCGAATCATGTTCTCAACTTCGCCTTTGATCATCGCTTCCGGAATTTCGACTTCAGCGTTCTCGCCGACTTTATCAACAATTGCCCCTTCGCGGGCTGCTTTTGCTTCTTGCTCTTTGCGAGCCGCAAGCTGTTTCTTCAAATCTTCTTTGAACTCGTCCAACGTGTCAAATTCGCTAACGTCTTTCGCGAACTCGTCGTCCAGTTCAGGCAGTTGTTTGCGTTTGATTTCGTGAACTTTGACTTTGAACACAGCTTCTTTGCCAGCCAGCTCTTCTGCATGGTACGTTTCCGGGAAAGTTACCGTAACGTCCTTGAAGTCGCCGGTAGCCAAGCCTACAACTTGATCCTCGAAGCCAGGGATAAACGTGTTGCTTCCAAGCTCCAGGGAATAACGTTCAGCTTTGCCGCCTTCGAAAGGCACGCCGTCTACGGAACCGTCAAAGTCGATAACAACGGTGTCGCCGTTCTTAGCCGGCTCATCGTCGATGACAACAAGCTCAGCATGGCGTTGTTGCAGACGCTCCAATTCATTGTTCAGCTCTTCGTCGCTGACTTCAACGTTAATGGCAGGAACTTCTACGCCTTTGTAGTCGCCAAGCTTCACTTCTGGTTTAACCGTGATTCTTGCTTTGAACTTGAAAGGTTGTCCTTTAGCAAATTGCTCGATGTCCACTTCAGGACGATCTACCGGGAAAATGTCCGTTTGATCAACCGCTTCAGTGTACACTTCAGGCAACAGGATATCGATTGCATCTTGATACAAGCTTTCCACGCCAAAACGTGCTTCGAAAATCGGCCGAGGCACTTTACCTTTGCGGAAACCAGGTACGTTTACTTTCTTAACAACCTTTTGGAAAGCTTTATCCAGTGCGGCGGCTACGCGTTCCGCCTCCACCTCAACCTCGAGTACACCGAGGTTCTTCTCTATTTTTTCCCAAGTTGCTTTCATTTTATGCTTTCCCCTCCAAATTTCACATATACTTTAAATACTGAAACCGAATCGCGACTAAAACAGCTATTTTCAAGGTGTCTTGCTCTTGGGTTCCAGTATAGCTGTCTCTATGAACACGATCAGAATAACCATTATATTATAAACAACAATACATCTTTTTACAAGAGCCGGACCACAGTCAGGTATTGGGCAAATCCTATTTGCAAGGTTGATAGAGTGATCTTCTGCTGCACTCTCACCCAATGGTTACATGCCGTGGATTCGTCCCGACGCAACGAATTTGCCAATCGTTCGGCAGACTTGCTCATATCGCAGCCGCAGTCCATCGGTAATTCCGTACATGGCGCGAATCTCCTCATCCGTTTGGCTTCCGGACAAGCTATCTGCCACCATCTGATGCAGCGCCGCCGCCCAAATATCGATGATCGCATCTTCTTCGACCAGGAGCGAGCGGTAATCCGCCGTACCATATAGTACCATGACAAACTGTGACCATAATTCCTGAGCGAAATAGTAAAGGGTCGGATCATGCACCTGCGTCTGGTCGCCTACGCGATCAAGCACCATTTGCACGGCTGGCGGGAAATCCTCAGGCTTGAGCGGGACTGCCTCAATCTCCACTTCCACCCGCTCCCCTCCGCGCATGATCACCAGCGTCCCCGTCGTTCCGCGGCGGCGCAGCGTTTGCAGTACCCGATATTGAAGAAGCGGATGCATCTCCTCCCGGCTGATCCAGCCGATCAGCGCGTCATCGATCTCGGGACGATCCAGGTATGCAAGCTGTTCCAGGGCAAGGAACGTCTGCTCCGAGAGCGGCTTGTCCCTCACGGCAGCTAACAGCTTGTCCGTATAACCCGCATCTTCGGCTAGCTTGGCCTCCGCGAGCCGACGAGCGAGCATTTCCTCTGTTTCCTCATCTCCCTCGAAGCCCTGTGGTTCCGAATCCGATATGCCGTCTTTCAGCGCGGGAAATGCGCTGGTCAGCCACTCCAGTAAAGCCTGCCATTCCTCGTAATGCCTTGGATCCTCTCCCTGGCATTGAAGCAGAAATTGCAGGAGCTCTACGGCCTCCCCATATCTTTCGGTCTCCAGCATACGGGTCAGTTCGATCTGGTAATAGTCCAACGTTTTGGGAAACAAGACAATGTTGTCTTTCTCATCGGGTCGTGAACTGCTGATAAGGCTACCTCCTTTCTCCTCCGAATCGCAATTAATTGAGATTATAGCATAGTCCCTTGCGAAGGCAAAAACCTCTTGGGCCAAATCGTCGGATTAGAACGCGGATCAGATCGCGGCGATCGCCCTTTTCATCTGCGGCATGTCAATTTTTCTTTATAAGTTA